>JAOZRQ010000078.1 GCA_029940115.1 Desulfobacterales bacterium | reverse complement strand
CGGGCCATTTTCACAAGTCCCTCCGGGACAATTCCCCCAACTTGCAAATGCGCCCATCTCTTGACAGTCAGATAAGAATGATTACTCAAGTTTCGCACCCCTATGTGAGCCCATCTTCCAAGGGTTTCAGGAGATGGTCGACCTCGAAAACCCACTTTTTGGGCAATGTGAGATCAGGCACTTGCACCCCATCATGACCAAAGATTGAGTCAGACGGACCAAGAATTGACTTGACCATCTGTATTCACTCAAAAATTTGGGTGCGAAACTTGAGATGATTATTTCTTTGTGTGAAAATATGGAAAAATATATATTATGCTTCCGCTGACACATCTCCCATTTATGCGCCGACTCTCTTCAGAGGCATTCCCGGCGTATGGAAAAGCCGTCATCAGTTGCAGAATTACTGGATGATCATCGATGCAGGCCGTTGCTCCCGCCCTGACGATTCTCGATTTCTTGGACAATCTCATTCGTTTCAAGACTGAGAATGCAGTGGCCGAAGAGGTAAATATTCGGTAAACCCCGTGTCCGCTCCCGCCGGATTGACAAATCCGGCGGAGATGGCGGTTTCGGATTTGTCAATCCGAACCGGGCGTGAGGGGTGAATCCGACGGGTTTCACCGAAGCTTTTTCAAAAAACTGAGTTTCTCTCAACGCTCAAATCAAAGTGCAGATCAGCAACTTTTCACATGCAGACTTGATGGAAATTCAAGAAGATTTGAAAGGAACACTGGATGGCGCGCATTCTCTGGAGGAGGCGGCTCAACAATTCGTTGACGTTGTGTATGGCAATTTCAACGAGTCGCTTGTCTTGTTGCGCGTTTTTGTGACGATTCCGATGGCGGAGTTGCCAAAGGAAGTTTGCGCGTTTGTGGAAGACTTGGCCAAGGAAGCCGGTGTTCCCATGGAACAGACATCTCATGTCCTGACCCTGTTGGGGACAGCCGGGATCGCCTCCCAGTGGAATAACCGGGAAAGCTCAAAAGGCCATCAGGGGATCCCGCTTGCCACGCCGGATTTTGTCACTTCGATTCCCATGATGAGCGCGTTGCTGGAACAACTCGGGTTTGAACTGGGATGGATTCGGGGAGCGCCGGAGATCGTGGCCCATAAGATAGGGAGGATGTCCGGCACCTTCTACGTTCCTGAAGCCTCATCAACAAAGGACGACAACGGCCGATTGATCATCTCGGCCCAAGACTTTGTCACTGGTCGGTTGGAGCCTTTATTCTGATGATAACGCTTTTCGAGGAGGCCGCTCTGTGCATGAATTTCAGGGGATTGGCTCATCAGGTTTCCATGACGCGGCACCTTGCCAGAAAGCGGGTTTTCGACACTCCTTAGGAATTGTGGGTCCTGAAGGATTTCCCAAAAAACGAGATGCCTGCCTTTGCAAAAAAGGTTGCATTTTTTTCATTGGCATATTAATATCCGCTTCCAAGTTTTGGAGAGATGACTTCCAAATCCGGCACACCTCCATTTCTGAGGAGTTGGCGATGTTCAATGTTGACGCCTTGACATTTCAGGAGTTTATGATGCGCGAACCTGTGCGGCTCTCTGACATTCATCAAGCGGTTTTGGAATTTCTTCAAGAGCGTGAGGACGCGGTTCTGTTCGGGGCGCAGGCCGTCAATGCATATGTGGGCGAGCCGCGCATGACTCAGGACATAGATATTCTTTCGGACCGTGCCTTTGAACTGGCCCAGGAAATGCGGGAACATCTGCATCGGCAGTTCCATATGGCCGTCCGAGTGCGGAAAGTCGCCAAAGGTCGGGGCTATCGCGTGTTTCAAGTCCGAAAATCAGGAAACCGCGTCATCTGGTTGACATACGACGGGTTGAGACCCTGCCCTCATCAGAACGCATTGCCAAGATACGAGTCATGGCCCCGGCCGATCTGATCGCCTATAAGGTCTATTCATACCATCAACGCCGGGGCCACCCCAAGTCCGGGACAGACTGGCGGGATGCCGCCATGCTGTTGCTCGCCTTTCCCGAGATGAGGCGCGAGGCGGGCCCGGTCGCGCGCGGCTGGAAGCGATCAGCGGTGATCCAGAGCTTTTCTCCGTTTGGAGGGAATTCGTCAATCAGGAGATGAAGAACGACTTAAAAAGTCGTTCTTCATTGTTTGACACTCCGAAGTTCTTCTGCATCAAAGAGAAATGAAGAACGATTTAAAAAATCGTTCCACATTGTTTGACGTCTCAAATTCTCCCGGGTGTCAAAAAGATTGAGAGGTGTTTCCAAAATTTATGGCGAAAAAAGTGTCAACTACTTTTAGGTTGAATGAAAAATGCCAAATAAGCTTTTTGATTGTGAACAGACAACGAGCGTGTGACAGTTTTCAGGTTTAATAATCTGGGAAAATCAGTGTGCAGACATCTTGGGTTGACTTTTTAAATTTTTATTTACATTGGTCAACACTTTGGACACTTTTTGCGATCAGATGATCAACCCCTTGAAATAAAAAATTTTAAATACTAATCGAAAAACCGTCGATTTCTTTTAAAAACAAATGGTTGCAAAAAAAACTGTCCGAACCATTGTTGGTGGAAGTTTATAGTGATTACTCAGTATGATTTGAAAATGATGAGCGATTCAAACAGCGGACCACTGACAACTTTTTTTTTTGCATGTTGGGTTGACTTTTTAGAATGGTTGTTTATATTAGTGAAAGTTTATAGTGATTACTCACTATAGTTTTAAAATGATGAGCAACTCACTGACAACGGACCACTGACAACTGAAAGCCGGGTTTTTTCCCTGAGGTGAAACCGAGCATGTCCAAAAAGAAACAGGCCATCCTGAACGCAGCGACCATTTTTTTTGCGGAAAAAGGCTTTAATGAAACCACAACCGCGGAGCTGGCCAAAATCACAAATTCAGCAGAGGGCACTCTATTCTATCATTTCAAGAACAAGACAGAGCTGTTTCTTGCGGTCTTGGAAAGCGTCAGGGAAGGCATCCTTCACGAGTTTGATCAATATGTGGGGACCCGCGGCGTGGAGACCGGACTGGAGATGATGGAGGAGATCATCGCGTTTTTTCTCTATCTCGCGGGGCATAAAGAGGAGTGGATTCTGCTGATACAGCGACACTATCCATATAAGTTTGCCCGGGTCAACGAAGAGTGCAGAAGCCATCTGAAGGCGATTTACAACAGACTGCTCGACCTGTTTGAAGGGGCGATCCGGCGCGGCCAAGCCGACGGAACCATCAGAGAACTCCCCGCCAGGAAGACCGCGCTGATCATCTTCTCCATGGTCCATGGGGTGACATGGCTCAAACTGCACGACCTCTATGAAACCGGATCCCTTTATCATGAATTGCTGGTGTCATGCCGGAGGGTGCTGGCATCTGATGAGGAGGGATCAAAAAAATAGGCAAACACCTGTCAACAGTTCGGGCAGTCTTGGCGTTCAGGAATTTAACCTGCTGAAATAAAATAATTTTACATACTAATCGTTAAGCAGATGTTTTTTTTGAAGTCAGCAGGTTGCAAAAAACTGTCCGAAGTATTGACCTGAAAGACTGACAACAAATCAAAACAGGAGGTGAAGGAGTATGACCCGAATTTTTCCCTTTCTGGCATGGTTCAGGGGATACAATCTGGAAAAACTCAGAAGCGATGGGCTTTCCGGACTGACGGTGGCCTTGGTGCTGATCCCCCAGTCCATGGCCTATGCCCAATTGGCCGGACTGCCCCCTTATTACGGTTTGTATGCATCTTTTCTGCCGCCGATGATGGCCTCTCTGTTCGGATCCAGCCGGCAACTGGCCACCGGCCCCGTGGCCGTGGTCTCCTTGATGACATCGGCCTCACTGGAACCGTTGGCCACGGCCGGCGGGGAGGCATATATCGCGTATGCCATCGTGCTGGCCCTGACCGTGGGCATTTTCCAGTTGAGCCTCGGCATCTTGCGACTGGGGGTGGTGGTGAACTTTCTCTCCCACCCGGTGGTGAACGGCTTCACCAATGCCGCGGCCCTGATCATCGCATCGTCCCAGCTCTCAAAGCTCTTTGGCGTTCATGTGGACAAGGCCGAACACCACTATGAGACGATTCTGCGGGTGTGCCAAGCCGCGATCCATTACACCCATTGGCAGACGCTTTTCATGGGGGCCCTCGCGTTTGGGATCATGTACGGCCTGAAACGGATCTCCCCCAAAATCCCCAATGTCCTGGTTGCCGTCGCGGTGACCACCCTGATCTCCTACTTCATGGGCTTTGAACACAACATGAAGGCAGATGTGTCGGCCATCACCCATCCCGATATCGCGCAACTGATCCATGATTTCAACCGTGCGACGGACGATATCCGCGTGTTTGGGGAGAAACGGACAGAGGTCACCGCGGCACTGGAGATGGCCCAAAAAAGCGGTGATGCGTTCGCTGTTATTGACATCCGGCACGATCTGGCCGTGATTGGAGCCGAAATTGACCAAGCCAAACATGAATCTCATGTATGTCGCACCCTTCTCCGTGAGTCTCTGTTTTCCGGCATCCAAGAAGCGGACGGAACCTTCCGCTTTGTTCCGAAAGAGACCGCTGAGGGAAAGGGGGACGGGCGAATTTGGCGGATCAACGTGGGCAACCGTCCGATTCAGGCGGATCAGATCCTCATGACCGGGGGCGGTGCGGTAGTGGGCATGGTTCCAAAAGGGCTTCCGGCCCTGACGCTCCCGAAACTCGACATAAAGACGTTCATCCAACTGTTCCCTTATGCCGCCATCATCTCACTTCTTGGATTCATGGAAGCCATATCCATTGCCAAGGCCATGGCCGCCAAAACAGGGCAACGTCTGGACCCGAATCAGGAACTGATCGGACAGGGACTGGCCAACATCCTCGGTTCCGTGACCAAAAGCTACCCCACGTCCGGGTCCTTCTCCAGATCGGCCGTCAACCTTCAGGCCGGCGCGGTATCGGGGCTCTCCAGTGTATTCACCAGTCTGGCCGTGGTGATCATGCTCATGTTCCTCACCCCGCTCCTTTACCATCTGCCCCAAGCCGTGCTGGCCGCGGTCATCATGATGGCCGTGATCGGCTTGGTCAATGTGTCCGGTTTCATCCACGCGTGGCGAGCCCAGTGGTATGACGGGGCCATCTCCATCCTCAGTTTTGTCTGCACACTCGCGTTCGCGCCCCATCTGGACAAGGGGATCATGATCGGTGTCCTCCTCTCCCTGCTGGTGTTTCTGTACAAAAGCATGCGGCCCACGGTGGTATCCCTGTCCCGGCATGAGGATCAGGCCTTCCGCAGTTCTTTTGCCCATCAGTTGGCCGAGTGCCGGTATGTTGATCTGGTCCGTTTTGATGGTCCCCTGTTTTTTGCCAACGCCAGCTACTTGGAGGATAAGATCAATGAGCGGCTCATGACCAAAACCGATCTGCGTCGCATCGTCATCGTCGCAAACGGCATCAGTGACATGGACGCATCCGGTGAGGAGACGCTGTCACTCCTCATTGACAGGGTCCGAAGCGCGGGGGTGGACATCTCCTTCAGCGGGGTTAACGAAGTACTCATGGCCGTCCTGAAGCGGACCCATCTGTTGGAGCAAATCGGTGAGAATCACATATTCCCGACCATGGAGCAGGCCATCTGCATGGTTCATGAACATGCCCATCAGGGTGCTGACGAAAAGGATTGTCCCTTGACAACAGTATGCCGCATCGCATATGATGCGGAAATCTAAGGAGGTTTGTCATGTCTGTGATTACGATTTTTACCAGTCTTTTTTGCGAAAAGGATCCGGTGGTGAGGGATATCCTTGCGCGGACCGGTTACCGGCATGTGACCGATGAGGATGTGTTGGCGCTGGCCGCAACGCTTTCCGGAACGGACACGGAAAAGCTCCAGGCCGCTTTCGGGGCAAAGCGGTCCGTGTTCAACGCATTCACCCATGAAAATGAACGCTCGGTGGCCTGGTTGCGTCTGTCCATAGCCGAAACACTGACGGCGGGCGACGGTCTGCTCATTGAGGGGTTTAGCGGGCGGCTGATTCCCAAAACCATCGCACATGTTCTCGGGGTCTGCCTCATCGCGGACATCGGGTTCCGCCTGGACCAGGCCCAGACAGAGGGAGGGCTTTCCAAAAAGGAGGCCGCGAAACGGATCCAGAAGGCCGATGAGGCGTGTGCTGCCTGGATGCATACGCTTTTCAAAATCCAGGATCCTTGGGATCCGTCTCTGTATGATATCATCATCCCGACGGACAAAACGGACCCCAAGGAGAGTGTGCGGCTGATTGAGGAGAACCTTTCCAGTGAGGTGATCCGCGCCACCGAGAGTTCGAGACGGGCGACTCAGGACTTCCTGCTGGCCGCCCGGGTGGGGGTGGCCCTCGCCAAAGAGGGGCACGACGCAGACGTGGATGCCAGAGACGGAAGCATCACCCTCACCATCAACAAAAATGTGCTGATGCTCAACCGCTTGGAAGAGGAACTGAAATCCATCGCGGTGACCGTCGAAGGCGTCCAGTCTGTGGAGACCCGGATCGGCAAGGGCTTTCACCGGACCGACATCTACCGGAAGTATGATTTCAACATGCCCAAGCTCCTTCTCGTGGATGATGAGCGGGAATTTGTCCACACCCTGTCCGAACGTCTGCTGATGCGCGACATGAACTCCGCCGTGACTTATGATGGCGAATCGGCCTTGGATATCCTTTCTGAAGATGAGCCGGAAGTGATGATCCTCGACCTGAAGATGCCGGGCATTGACGGCATTGAGGTGCTTCGCAAGGTGAAGCAGAGCCGGCCGGAGGTGGAGGTGGTAATCCTGACGGGACATGGGTCCGAGGAGGATCGGAAAATCTGCATGTCCCTCGGCGCGTTTGCGTATCTGCAAAAGCCGGTGGACATCGATGTGCTGACGGAAACCCTCAAACAGGCCAATGAGCGAATGCAACGCAACAAGGCCGAAAAATCGGGTGTGAGAGTGACCTCATGACAGTGATGGCCAACCTTAAGCCGAAGTTTTGGGAGCATGCCGATGCCCAAGGGACTCACAGGCATCTGTTCAACTTTCGGAAAATATGGAAGTTGACGATCCTTCTGACCCTCGCGGTGACGCTCATCCCGTTGCTGATTGTGGCGGCCATGGACTACCGCTTGAGTCGGAAGGCCATGGAATCGGAGATTGTCCTGCGAACCGCCCGTCTCGTCTCCAACACGCGGCGCAGTGTCTCCTACTTTTTGGCTGAACGCAAGGCGGCCCTCGACTTCGTGATCCTGAACACCCCCCTTGAACAGCTCGTCTCTTCGGGTCATCTTGAAAGTGTTCTTGAAAACCTCAAAAAGAGTTTCGGCGGTTTTGTGGATTTGGGGGTCATCAGCGATCACGGGATGCATCTCGCCTACACCGGGCCCTATGAACTATCGGGGAAGAACTACAAGGATGCAGTCTGGTTCAATGAGGTGACCTTCAGGGGGATCCATGTCAGCGATGTGTTCATGGGGTTCCGCAATGTGCCCCATATGGTCGTGGCTGTCAGGCATGGGCTGCCGGACGGCCGCTTTTATGTGCTCAGGGCCACTCTCGACACCGGACAATTCAATGATCTGCTGTCAGGGCTGGAAGTCGGCGGGGAGGGGGATGCCTTTATCATCAACCAAAAGGGCCTTCTCCAAACCCCGTCACGCGATCAGGGAAAGGTGTTGAGCCCAGCCGATCTTCCCGTGCCGGTCTATTCCGAAAGAAGCCAAGTCCTCACCCTCAGTCCCCCTCAGAATGCCGACGAGGAGACGGTGGATATGTTGAGGCCGCCCAATCCGGTCCAAGAGACGGGAGACGGGATGCCCCGAGTGCATGTCACGGATACGCACCCCTTGATCATCGGGTATGCCTACATTCCGGAGACACCGTTCATCCTGATGATCGTCAAACATAAGGACCGGCTCATGGCGGCATGGAACCTCAGCCAGATGCAGCTCACCGGTTTTCTGATGCTCTCCGTATTAGCGATCGTTCTTGTGGTCCTCGGCGGGATCACCTATCTGGTGAACCAAGTCCATCTGGCCGACCAACGGCGTCTGTTGGCCATGCATCAGGCCGAATACGCCAACAAGATGGCCTCCCTCGGGCGGCTCTCGGCCGGGGTGGCCCATGAGATCAACAATCCGCTGGCCATCATCAACGAGAAGGCGGGTCTCGTCAAGGACCTGTTCACCTACAGAAAAGATTACACCATGGACCCGAAACTGATGGAGCTGGTTGAAGCGATCATCTCGTCGGTCGATCGGTGTGCGGCCATCACTCGCAGACTCCTCAACTTCGCCCGGCATTCGGAGATGGAGATCAAGCCGATCCTTCTGAAAGAGGTGATTGGGGATGTCCTCGGTTTCATGGGAAAGGAGGCTGAACACCGATCCATTGCGGTTGTCGTTGATGTTTCTGATGATGTCCATATGATTGAAAGCGACCAGGGCCGGCTTCAGGAGATCTTTCTGAACTTGATCAGCAACGCGTTTGCCGCCGTTCAGGATGGGGGAAGGTTGGATGTCACCGCGTGTGCGGAGGAGGAAAAGCAGGTGATGATCTCCATTTCGGATGATGGACAGGGCATCCCCCAAGAGAACCAAGAGCGAATTTTCGAGCCTTTCTTTTCCACCAAAATCGGCAAAGGCGGCACAGGTCTGGGTCTCTCCATCACATATGGGCTGGTCCGGGAATTGGGGGGACGCATCCGTGTGGAGAGCACCATCGGCGAGGGGGCCACGTTCAAGATCACCCTCCCGTTGCAACAGCTTCCGTCCAAAAGCGACGCAAGTGAGTCATTGAATGAATCATAAAGGGAAGATTGCCATGAAAATCATTTTGGTTGACGACGAGGTCGATTTTGTCAGCGCCTTGGCGGAACGGCTCTCCTTCAGAGGGATTGACGCAGACTGGGTGAGTCGTCCGGAGGAGGCCATCTCCAAAGTCGAAAAGGGATGCTATGACCTCGCGGTGTTGGACATGAAGATGCCGAAGGTGAGCGGGATAGCCTTGAAGCGGCATCTTCATGAGATATGCCCGGAGATGAAGTTCCTCTTTCTGACCGGACACGGGTCCGAGGAGGCTTTCAAAGCTGGCACCCGGGAGGCCGGGGCCGATTGTTACATGCTCAAGCCGGTTCAAATTGAGGCTCTGCTGGCCAATATCCATGAGGCGCTTTCGGAAAGGCGAAAGGAGGCCCCTGATGGTTGATTTGGCGGGAAAGGGCGGACTGGAATTTTTCGGAGCGGTCATTACGTCGGTATCCCATGAAATCAAAAACCGCATGGCCATTGTCAATGAGCAGGCCGGACTCTTGGCGGATCTGATCCATATGCATGGGCAGGGACGGGAGATGGATCCCGAGCGTCTGATGCGGGTGGCCGACTCGGTGAGAAAACAGGTGGCCACCGCAGACGGCATCATCAAAAAAATGAACCGGTTCGCCCATACCGTGGACACGCTCAGACAGCCGGCCGCGGTGGATGAACTGCTCGGGATGACCGCGGACTTGGCCAAACGGATGGCTGACATGCACAGGGTGACCGTGGATGTCCATTCCTCCCAGACACCTGTCACGGTGAACACTTCCCCCTTTTTCCTCATGAATTTGATCTGGCTGTGCATCAGCAGGGCCATACAGACCATCGGAAAAGAACAGACCATTCTGCTCTCGTGTGAGAAGACGGAAGATGGCGCATCCCTGTGGCTGGATATGACCGAGGCGGGTGACGGGGATGACACATCTTTCCCGGAAGACGTGTCCGCACTGGCGGACCTCTTGGAAGCCCACATCGCGTTTCATCCGGAGAAGAAACGACTGATCATCAACCTGCCGATGGAGATCAGGGCACATGAGCGTATCAGCCGTCGGTGAGCAAACCAACATCCTAAAAATGGAGGGAGAAAACATGGCTGAAAAAGTGTTGTTAGTCGATGACGAAGAGGATTTCCTCGAGATCATGAGTGAGCGGCTCACATCGCGGGAAATGGTGGTGACCACATCAACTTCTGCGAGCCAAGCTATTGAAGATATCGGCAAGGACATGTATGATGCCGTCATCCTGGACCTTCAGATGCCTGGAATGGATGGTCTTGAGGCATTGAAACAGATGAAGGAGAAACGGCCGGAGTTGCAGATCATTCTTCTGTCAGGTCATGGCACGATGGAAAAGGGAGTGGAGGCCATCAAACTGGGGGCCATGGACTTCCTTGAAAAACCAGCCGATTTGGAGGTGATCAGCGAGAAGATCAAAAGGGCGAAAGAGAAGAAAATGCTGATTGTTGACGAGATGAATCAGGAGAAAGTCGTTGACATGCTCCGGCGTTATGGGGTTTGAAAATCCCCTTTCCTGTCTATTCCCGGGAACTGCCCATGACCGTAAGGTCATGGCGGTTTGCCGGAGGAAACCATCTTCCCTGAATCGTTCCTATTTCAAGCATCAAGCACCACGCCTCCTTATCAAATCATTCACCGAACAGTCGGTCTCAAGGGTGACCATGACCACGCTGTTGGGCTGGGCCACCGTCACGGATGCCCCCTCCGCGTCAATAATCTCAACAATCTTGTCTAGTCGGGCGTACTCTTTTCTCTTGATCACCTCAACGACATCCCCTGTTGACAGCCTGTTTCGCACATTCAGGCGGACACTTCTTGGGCCGGCCGTTTCAATCACTTTTCCCCCAAGCCGGCATCCTGTGCCGGTATAGTTGCCTTGCGTGTAATTCGGCACGAGCTGATCCCGCGTCAAAGGCATCCTTTATGGCCCTGTCAAGCCCAAGCCGTCTGAGACTCGCCATGGCCGAGCCGGCCGCGCCGACTCCCGGGAAGATGATCCGTTCAGCAGTCGCCATCTCCCCAATGTCATTGGTGACCACACATTCAAAGCCGATGTGCGTCACTGCCCGGGCAACACTTGTCAGATTTCCTGCGTCGTAGTCCATGATTGCAATCATAGTCATTCAAAAATCTATATTTTTTTCAAACCTGTCCACACTCCGGAGTGCAAAGCTTGCTTTGTGCGTATGGCCGGAAGCAGGCGGCACCACAAAGCTTTGCACTCTCCAAGCGACAGGCATTTAAGTACCTTGGCCATAAATTTTTAGGTGTCAGTGGATTCCGGGTCGGGCTGACAGGTTGACGGAAAATCCTGAAAGACTTTTGGCCAAGCATTTATTTCATCTCTCTTTGAAAACCATCACTTTCGATTTTTTTTTGACTTCATCTTCTGTTCTGACCCCGCAAATCAGGACATGCATCGCCCTCACGGCTCTGATGGCGATGACCTTCGGTGACTGGGGGACGATGACCAGCTTGGCTCGTGAGTTCATGATATCCCGGACATTCGTCTGCATGCTGGCCTCCAAGTTGGAGCTGGCAGGCCAGCTCATTTTCGGAATCGGCCCAGTTCTTCCCCAGATGACTGACTGCAGAGATGCGTGTCGTTGCATGCTGGCCCTGCGAATGGAGGGCGGAGAAGTGACAGGTGGGATCCACGTTTGCCAGCACTGTCCGCGGTTTTGGGACGCAAAGAAGGCTGCTCAGTGTGTCAAGTTGAAAGACAATGGATCTTGAACCGCCGAAGGCCGAGAGGCAACGAGACCGCCATTTTTGCACTCCCTTGGTTGAGCTCTCACAAACGCTTGACGCGAGCAAAAAACCGAAGCAAGGCAACTTTGTTTGACATCCCAAGTTTTTCTTGATACCAAAGGGATTGGTGAACGATTTAAAAAATCGTTCTACTTTTTTTGGGGCCAAAAGGGATCGACACACTAAATGGAGGCCCGTAGGGGCCGACATGTTTGTAGCTCCCCCAGCCTTTTCCGTGCAAATTGCGAATCGCATGGAACGGCTCAGACGATGGGATCCACGTTTGCCGGCACTGTCCGCGGTTTTGGGACGCAAAAGAGGCTGCTCAGTGTGTCAAGTTGAAAGACAATGGATCTCTTGAACCGCCGAAGGCCGAGAGGCAACGAGACCGCCATTTTTGCACTCCCTTGGTTGAGCTCCCATGAACGCTTGACGCGAGCAAAAAACCGAAGCAAGGCGACTTTGTTTGACATCCCAAGTTTTTCTTGATACCAAAGGGATTGACGGCAATCCCCGTCTTACCCACAATCCATGTTGTGGATCAAGGAAATTGACACGAACGATTTAAAGTAGCTCCCCCAGCCTTCCCCGTGCAAATTGTGAATCACACGGGATGGCCGAGCCTGATGCAGGCGATGGAGGTGCAAAGAAGGCCTCTTGGGATGACAGGGTCTCAACTGGGCCGTCTAAAAATGCCGTTTTCAGCCATTGTCTCCTGCCCGACTTCTGGCCCCGCAAAATTTGGCCGCAATGCCCATCTCAGCAAGAATCAGGGCAAAATGGGAGGGCCAAGAGGCGGGCAAGGGGAATTAGCTGATTTGGACGGCCTAGGTCTCAACCATTGGCAATCTTTGCACTCCCTTGACTGAGCCTTCACAAACAATGATGGGAACACCGAATGGAGGCCCGCAGGATTGACACACACAACATGGCAAATCCCGCAATCCATGTTGTGGAATGCGGGGACAAAAGTTGTCTGCCAAAAAGCCGGACAAAAGTCTCACCCACATCCGACAATCGACACAAAAAATGACAGACACCAACATGACGGCAACAAACGCACCCGAAACCTACAACAATCAACAAGTATCAAGTATCTAGTGTGATTTACATAGGAAAAAACCTCACCTATGACCATACAAAACCTCACCATCCCCATATCCGGCATGACCTGCGCGAACTGCGCCATGACCATCGAGAGAAGCGTGAAAAAGCTTTCAGGCGTCACCCGCGCGAGTGTCAATTTTGCCTCAGAGCAGGCCACCGTCTCTTTTGATCCGCAGGATGTCAAGATTCCGGATATTCTGGAAAAGATTCATCAGGCAGGATTCAGAGTGGTTCCATCGAAAACCGAGTTCCCTGTGTCCGGCATGACCTGTGCGAACTGCGCCATGAACATTGAGAGAACATTGGCCCGAAAGGTTCCGGGTGTGATGGCGGCGTCGGTGAATTTTGCTTCGGAGCGGGCCTCCGTCGAATATCTGCCTTCCCTCACTTCTCTTGATGACATCGCGGCCGCGATCAGGAAAGCCGGATTTGAGGCGATTCTCCCTGATGAGACCGGCGAATCCGAAGACGCGGAACAGGCGGCCCGTGCCGCAGAGATCAGGAAGCAGACCCGTCAATTCATGGTAGGCGTTCTCTTTGCCCTGCCCCTTTTTCTTCTCAGTATGGCCCGGGATTTCAGTCTGACTGGTCCTTGGAGCCACTCGACGGGGGTCAACTGGCTCTTCCTCTTTTTGGCCACGCCAGTCCAATTTTACACCGGATCAGATTATTACACAGGCGCGTGGAAGAATCTCCGAAACGGTACAGCCAACATGGATGTGCTGGTGGCCATGGGATCATCGGTGGCCTATTTCTACTCCTTGGCCCTTCTCCTTGTCCCCTCTCTGGGAACGCATGTTTACTTTGAGACCGCCGCGGTGATCATCACCCTGATCAAGCTGGGCAAGATGCTTGAGGCTCGGACCAAGGGACGAACCGGCGCGGCCATCCGGAAGCTCATGGACCTGAGTCCGAAGACGGCGGTGAAGGAAAAAGCGGGGGAGGAAGAGGAGATTCCGTTGAGCCAAGTTGGGGTGGGGGACATCCTCATCGTCCGTCCCGGGCAACGTGTGCCGGTGGACGGCGTTGTTTTGAAGGGAATCTCCACTGTGGATGAATCCATGCTGACCGGAGAGCCGATCCCCGCGGACAAGGGACCCGGGGACCATGTGACTGGCGGGACCATCAACCAGGAAGGGATGCTCAGGTTCCGGGCAGAGCGAGTCGGAAAGGAGACCGCACTGGCCCAGATCATCCGCTTGGTTCAGGAGGCCCAGGGGAGCAAGGCCCCGATTCAGGCGTTGGCGGACCAGGTGGCCGCGGTCTTTGTCCCCTCTGTCATCGGCATCGCGCTGGTGACGTTTCTCCTCTGGTGGGGAATTGGCGGGGAGTTTGTCCCGGCCATGATCCGGCTGGTCGCGGTGCTGGTGATCGCGTGTCCCTGTGCGCTCGGTCTGGCAACCCCCACCGCCATCATGGCCGGAACCGGGAAAGGCGCGGAAAAGGGCATCTTGTTCAAGAACAGTGAGGCGTTGGAGACCGCCGCGCAACTCGACACCATTCTTCTCGACAAGACCGGGACCATCACCCAAGGCCAGCCAGCGGTGACCGATCTGGTTCTCGCGTCGATATCAGACGCCAAGAAACTAAATTTTTTGGAAAAACTTAGTTTCTCTGAAGAAGACCTGTTGAAAGTTGCCGCGTCTGTGGAAAAAAATTCGGAACACCCTCTGGGCAAAGCGATCCTTCGTGAGGCCAAAGAGAGAGGAATCACTCTTGAGGAGCCTGAGAACTTCAAGGCATCCGGCGGACTCGGGGTTCAGGGGACGGTGGCTGGCAGACTGGTCTTTGCGGGCAAGCCCGGGTGGTTTGGCCAGATGGGCATCTCCCTTGAAAATGTTCACCCCGCGATCAGCCGCTTGCAGGACCAAGGGAAGACCGTCATGGTGATTGCCGTGGAGAATGCGCCTGTGGGCCTGATCGCGGTCGCAGACACCATCAAGCCGGAATCCAAGGAAGCGATTGAAAGACTTCACCGACAGAATCTCCACATGGTCATGCTCACCGGAGACAACATCCAGACGGCCCGGGCCATCGCGTCCCAAGTCCGCATAGACGACATCTTCGCAGACGTGAGGCCCGAAGACAAATCGGCCAAGGTCAGGGTGCTTCAGGAGCAGGGGAGAAAGGTGGGCATGGTGGGAGACGGGATCAATGACGCGCCTGCGCTGGCCCAAGCGGATGTGGGCATGGCCATCGGCACGGGGACCGATGTGGCCATCGAAACCGGGGATGTGATCCTCTCGCGCGGCAGTCTCAAGGGGGTGGGTGTGGCCATCGGCCTGAGTCGCTCGACCATGCGGACCATCCGGCAGAATCTCTTCTGGGCCTTCTTTTACAACATCATCCTGATTCCGGTGGCCGCAGGCGTTCTGCATCCGTTTCAATTCATGCCCGATTTTCTGCGTCAGCTTCATCCGATTCTGGCCGCGCTGGCCATGTCCCTGAGCAGTGTCACCGTGGTCTTGAACAGCCTGCGGCTGTATCGCTCATAAAATCTGATTATAACGGATTTAGGGAGGCCCGTGAACGTGAACTTGAACTTGAACGTGCGCGTGAATGAATGTCAATATTCAGGTTCAAGTTTGAGTTCACGGGCAGAGCGGCCTCCCCAAAAAGCGTTATAATCAGCATAAAATCGCACTTCCCCTTAAAACTTGAGCATCAAACTTGATGAAAGGAAAACTTTCCCATGAGAAAAAAAAAACAGACACCGGCTTTAAAACCGTACATGGAAGCCGTCAGAGCCCATTGCCAGAATTCGTCAAAAGAGGAACTCATCGGATTTGTCTGTGAACTGGCTCAGGAGATCTCCCCCCAAGAGAGGGCCGGCTTTCTGGAAAAATTCAGACTGTCTTCAGAAAATGCCATTGAGCGTTTTCCTGAGATTCAAAACGATCTGCCGTCAAAGATTGAATACCTCAAAGAGGAGATCATGGAACGGCAGCGGGCCATTGATGACGGCTCCTTTCATGAGGAGCACGACAACTATGGCTGGGGCGGATATGACGACATGCCGGATTCGGTCTCGGAAGACCAGAAAGAGGAACTCGGGACTCTGTTCGCGGAGGCGGACAGCCTCTTTCTCTCAGGCAACTTGGAGGATGCCTGCGAGGCTTACGGGTTGTTGCTGGAGTGGTTTCATTCCGAAGGAGAGAGTGACTTTCACTATGACATTCCCCAAAATGACATCGGCCTGAACTGGCGGGAGATCCGTGCCAGGCACTGCCGGTGCGTGTATGAGATATTGAAGCCGAAGGAGAGGGTGGGGAAGATGATCCATGCCATGGATGTCCAAGCAAAAATGTCTGAGCATCGATACGCGCCTTCAGAGGAGAACCATCCCTCTTTGCGGGATGTGTTCGACGCGAGGCCCGGGGTGCTGAAGGACTGGGAGGCGTTTCTGAAGGCGTGGACTCAGGCATTGGAAGGAAGGGCAAACGATCGGGCCTTTGTCCTGTTTCTGGAAGGGATCTGCTGGATGAAAGGACTTGATGGTGTGCCTAAGGAAGTGCGGAATCGCCATATTCCCATGGGCTATCTCTATTGGCTCGATCAGCTGGTCTCCAGCAAAAGATGGACAGAGACGGTACAGGTCGCCCATGAGGCGCTGGAGAAGATGCCCAATGGGGAATTGCGGGCCCAGGCGGGCGAGATACTGACCTTGGCGGGGGAGCGGACAAAGGACCCCGTGCTGAAGCTGAAAGGGAAGCGGGAACAGTTCTGCTCCACGCCCCAGGATTCGCTCTTGGGGCTGTTGATTGAGGAGGCGGCTCGCCAGCAGGTGAAGGAGGCGGAATTGGAACGCGCGCTCCGTTTTCTGGGACCGAAAAAGAAGTATGCCAAACTGAGGGTGAAGATACTGCTCATGCTGGGACGGGTTGAGGACGCGTCCAAAATCATCAAAAAAGGGAAAGCCCTTGGATGGGGATATGATGAGACGGGCATCGGTGTGTTCTTCGGCGGTGTGCTACTCGCCCTGACCCATGCGTCCCCCGAAGGCGTAACCATTCAGGCGATTCTGAAGCGTTATGTGACATCCTCCAGAGAATACAGTTTTTTCACGATTGCTGAAGGTCTCCGCAAAAAAGGAAAAGAGGACCGGATCCTTCAGGAGATCGTGCAGGGCCTGAGCGATGTCTCCCTGACAGACGAGCAGAAGAAAAAGTGGCTCAATTTTACAGAGACCCTTGGGGGCAAACGCATCGACGCGATCGTATCCAACAAACATCGGAAAGCGTATGCCCGGGCCGCCCAAGTGTTGGGGTCTCTGATGGAAGGGTTGTTGCTGAATGATGACGCGCCCCGTGCAAAGGGTCTGCTGAACACCTATCGAAATGAGAAGTACAACAGATTTTCGGCGTTCCGCCGTGAGGTGGATTCGGTATTAAGGGGGTCGGCCATTCTCAGGCCTTTTTACAAGAGGTGACAGTTTTTTTCATTTCAAAGCTTTGAGCGGATTCTGTGTACAGGACAAAAATAATGATTGAGGAAGGAAACCCGGCTTTTTCTGGCAGTCGGGAAGTCGGCCCGTTTGGGAAAAAGCCGGGTTTCTCGCCGTTCCGAATCACCCATAATTTGTTTGGCTGTCGCCGTGGGGACGGGTGAACCGGTCCGAAATCTTTCAGTCGTCCCTACGGGACTCGGAGGCTTCGTGTGATTCACCCCGGCAATTCATTGCCGGGGACGAATTCTCAATTCTTTTGTCCCGTAGGGACAACTGAGAATAGCCCGGCAATTCA
>JAOZRQ010000077.1 GCA_029940115.1 Desulfobacterales bacterium | reverse complement strand
GCAACAATCAAACCCGAACCCTACGGAAACAACTCACAAACTCATCAAACTCTTTGAACTCACAAACTCTTTAAACTGATTTACATACATAGGAGAATAATGATGACGCATGCAAAATTTTTGATTATGTTGCTGGCGTTCATGTGGCTGACAGGATGCGCCCCGGTTGAGAAAATTGCGGGAAGTGGCGACAGCCAGAGCGGCCGGAGAGAGCGTCCCCCCGTATATGAACGTGCTGGGACACCCGATGAGGCCCAGTTCACCTTTTCGGGAGAAGCCCCCAAGACTTTGGCCATCTTTCCCTTTCAAAACAATTCCGTGACTCATGCGGATCAGTACAACCCGTTGTGCAAGGGGCTGGCTGCCATGCTCATCACCGACCTCAGCAAGACCGGGGCATCCCTGAAGGTGATTGAGCGTGAGAACATCAAGGCCCTGATCGAGGAGATGGCTTTCAGCGAAAGCGGGGTCGTGGATGAGGGTACCGCTGTGAAGCTCGGGAAGACTCTCGGGGCCCAAGCCATCACATTCGGCTCGTTCATCGTGTTCGGAGAGCAGGTTCGCATTGACGCCCGAATCATCAACGTGGAGACCAGCGAACTGGTCATGGCCGAATCCATCACGGGCGAAAGCAAGGGCTTTATGATGCTTGTCAGTGACTTGGCTCGAAAGATCGCCCGCTCCTTCAAGGTGGTGATCGGATCCGCTAGGAGATCCGCCAAGGGGAACATTGACGCGGCCCTGATCTTCTCCCGGGGGCTGGATGCTTATGACAAAGGCGATGAGGATGAGGCGAGACGCCTGTTCAAAGAATGCATCCGACTTGATCCGGGGTACAAAAAGCAGGTTCAAAATGTGATGAATCTGTAAAACTTGATCATCAAGTTTTTTCCATGTCGCGGGGGATTGGCAAATCCCCCCTTGTCACTCCTCCGGTTCGACCCCCTCGACCCCTCGGCCCGCAACGCCTCGGCAAGGGCAGACGAACCTCAATAGCGGACCACCGCGGCTCCCCATGTAAACCCCGATCCGAATGCCTCCAGCAACAGGAGATCCCCTCGCTGAATCGTCCCGTTTCCGGTGAATTCATCCAACAGAAGCGGAATGGTGGCGGCAGTGGTGTTTCCGTATTTGTGGATGTTGTAGAGCACCTTGTCGCCAGGAACCTCCAACTTTTGGGCAACCGCTTGGTTGATGCGGATATTGGCCTGATGCGGCAACACCCAGTCCACATCATTGATGGACAAGCCAAGGGTATTCAGGACAGACTGGCCGACTTGGGCCATGCGCCGCACCGCGTTGGAAAACAGGTTCTTGGATGACGGCATGTCAGGATACATCTCCGCATTTTCATCGAATTGAGACGGATCATAATAGAGGATCGGTTTCTTTCCGGTGTCAAAGACTTTCATGTGAATGCCGTTCAATGCGCCACCACCGTCCGCGTGGACCTCGGTGAGCAGAATGCCCGAATCGGCCCTGTCTGATCCGGAGATCACCACCGCCGCGGCCCCGTCACCGAAAAGCACCGTGACGGCCCGACCCCGCTCGCTGTAGTCGAGCGCGTTGGAATGGACCTCGGAACCGACCAGCAGGACATTCTGGTAAAGCCCCGCTTCCACAAATCCTTGGGCCATTTGCAACCCGTAGATGAACCCGGTGCATTGTTGCCGGATGTCATAGCAGGGAATATGCCGGTGGGCCCAGCCGAGCTTCTCCTGCAAAAACACACCGGCTCCCGGAAAGAAGAAATCCGGGCTCAATGTGGCAAATATGATGCAGTCAATCTCGTCCCCCCGGATATCGCCCTTTCCGAGAAGATTCTCCACAGCGGCCATGGCCAGATCTGACACCCTCTGACCCGGTGCGGCATACCGTCGTTCCCGGATTCCGGATCGCTGATGGATCCACTCATCGCTTGTATTCATCCCCTCAAAAAGAGCATCATCATTTTTGACCACTTTTTCAGGGACATACATCCCTGATGATCGAATATATGCCTTTTCTCTTTTCATTGGAAAAATCCCCATGTTTACAGAAACCCGGCTTCTGAAGCCAGTGCCAGTTTGTTGCGACCTGATCGCTGAAACACCCGAAAGTGAAGCCGGGTTTCTTTTATCAAAAAGTCCGCCTTTGGGCGGTGCGACACCACCGAGAGGCGGAAGTAGTCACCTCTCCTATGCAAACGCATTCTCCCCCCCGGAATCCGCAATAAAAAGACACGAGGTGTTCATACTTTCAGCAACCCCCCGCATCATGTCCAGATCCACCACGTTGCTCATCCCGAAGATGTTCACATCTGCCCGGGGCGAGGTGTTGAGGCACTCATGAAACTCACCCACCAGGACATGGAATTCGCTCATGAATGGCAGACGGGCCCGGTCGTTGACATGTTCCAGAAAATGGTGCAACCGCGTTTTTTCTCCCTCTTCCGGGGCCACCGTGATCAGGTTCAATTTTCCCTCCCAGTTCAGTTGCAGACGCAGGGCGATCAGCAGGGCCAGGTGCCAGTTGGGGCTTTTGTCCCGGATCCAGAGGTTCACCTTCTGTTGAAACCCAAAGGCCATCCGGGGATGCTGACGGAGCAGGATGGTCCCCATCCTGTATCTTGTGGCAATCTCAACCAGCTGCCTGATCTTCGGATCATTCCCCTCGTCCTCGCCAAAGGTGAGGAACAGGGTGTTGGGACGGAGGGTTCCGCTCTTCAGGGTCTGGATGACCAGTTTGGCGCCGCTCAGAAAGCTCTCCCCCTCGATGACCGTCGAGGCGGAGATGACCTTCTGCCCATTGAAGGGGAGAAGCAGCTCCTTCAACTCTTTTTCCGTCTCCTCAACATCATGGTTTTTGACGGTGAACGCGAAGATGCTTCCCAATGGGCGGGTGATGTCCCGGATCAGCAGCAGGGACGCGCCCCACACCTTGGTGTCATCTATGGGGATCAGCAGGTCCGGCTTCCAGGAGATCTGGTGCCGCGGGAATTTGGCCGCCAATCGGGATATCTGTTCGGCAGTGACCAGCAACATGCCGCCCCGAATGTCCCCCCATTCAGATTCAAGTCCCTTCCGGGCCAGATGGATGTACAAGATGATGACCACCGCGCCCGCGACCAGGCTGAAGAAAAAGTCAATCAGAAACATGATGCCCACACAACTGACCGCCCCGAGCAGGGAGACGAACCGGGGGATTTTGAATGTGGGGCGAAAGCTGATTATATGCATGCTCTGCTGGGCAAAGACAATGCTGTTGAGTGTCCCGTAGGTGATCAGGAAAAACATGGTGAGCAGGGACGCGAGGGTGTCCAGATTGCCGGCGACAATGGCGATCTCTATGATGACAGCGGTGAAAATCGTCGCGTTTCTCGGTTCATTGTTCGCTGTCTTCTTTGAAAATATGGCGTTGAAGGGGACGCTCTTTTCTGCTGAGAGGGCTTGCAGAATCCGGGGCGCGCCCACCATGCTCCCCAGCGCGGACGAGAAGGTCGCTGCCAAGATTCCCGCTGTCACCAGCGGACTCCATAACGCGTGATCCATCATTGCCATCTGATTTCCCCGGAGTTCCCCCAAGGAAATCCGTTGGGCCAGGAGATACGCCAGCGTCACATAGATCAAAAAGGTCACGCCGATGGCACTCAGGGTTCCGGCGGGGATGGAACGTCGGGGGTCTTTCAAATCCCCGGACATGTTCGCGCCGGCCATGATCCCGGTCACCGCGGGGAAGAAGATGGCAAATATCTCCCAGAACCCCGCGTCCTCAAACTCTCCGACAAGGATAAAATCCGCATCGGACGCAACCGGCATGAACGCCACGGAGAGCAGGGAGAGGGCGATGATCCCCATGATGACATATTGAATCCGGATGGCAAAGCTGGCGCTGATGTAGGAGATGACCAGGACCGTCACGCAGACCAGCGTTGACACAATCAGGGGCGGATGACCGGGAAATATTCGCAACCATCCTTCTGTGAATCCGATGATATACAACGCGGCCGACAACGTCTGGGCAATGTAGAGCGGGATGCCGATGCTCCCGCCGGCCTCCAGGCCGAGGGATTTGGAGATGATCGAATATGCGCCCCCGGCTCCGATTTTGATGTTGGTGGTCAGGGATGCCATGGAGAGACCCGTGCAGGTGGTGACGGTCTTTGCCAGCAGGATGATGGCCACGGCTCCCGCAAATCCTGCATTCCCAACCATCCAGCCGAGGCGCAGGTACATGATCACCCCGAGAATCGTGAGCACATCCGGGATGAAGACGCCGGCGATGGTGCTGAATTTGGCAGGGGGATCGGTCTGAGTGATTGTTTTTTTTCGCATAGTTTCTGAATTTCTCTCTCGTTACGAGCCTCGTAACGCATGGGGAGGCTCCATCACCTGGACCCCAGAATACTTGATCATCAAGTATAATCTATATACATGCTTTCACTGGAAAGACAAGAAAAAATTGAAATGACAGGATGCTGGTTGTCTGGAGTGCCAAAATGAAATTTTGGCAGAGCCGAAGGCGAGAGAGAAAGATGATATGAAACTTTGGCAGATCCGACCATCTGTCATTCCTGCGAAGGCAGGAATCCGCTTTTCGTCAGCTGTGGATTCCTGCTAAGTACTTGGCCAAAAGTTTTCCTGTATTTTATCGGCGCTGTTCCCTGACAATTCTGAATCTGATTCTGGAAAATATATGGCCGGGTACTTAAACGGACGAATTTGGACATCCTTCATTTTGTCTGAAAAATAGTTTACACTTTTCGGATGAGCAAAAAGTTTGTAGTTCCGCCTTTAGGCGGTGTAGCACCGCCGAGAGGCGGAACTACGCTTAAAAAAATGTAAACCCATAAATGAAGGATGCCCGAATTTGAAACTTTACCTTGATTTCCGGTGAAACTTGGGGTAAAAAATTATGATATGTTGAAAGTTTGTACTTCCGCCTCTCGGCGGTGTCAGACCGCCTAAAGGCGGGACTACAAACTTTTAAGGCCATAAAGTATTCTCCCATTGCAGCTCTGGCATGCCAATGCAGGCACTGGCATGTCAATGCCCTCCCGAAGGCGGACACTCCCATTTGCAGATCAAAGGCCGATTGAAGGAATGCCGCCCGACCTGCCGACGAGGATGCCTGCACCATGAGGGATGTCGAATGTCAACAACCTTCCTTCCAGGGAGCGACATTTTTTTTGACATTCCAAGTTTTTCCTGATACTGAAGGGAATGAGACGCAAGAAGGGCTGCTCAGTCATCGAGGTTGAAAGGCAATGAGTCTCAAACTGTGGAGGTTGAAGGGCAATGAGACCGCCTTTCTTGCACTCCTTTTGTTGAGCTCTCCCACACTTGAACCGGTGCGACAAGGAAAAACGCCACCTCCGCCGTCCCGGCGACTCCTTTTGTTGAGCTCTCCCACACTTGAACCGGTGCCCTGAAACCTTGCATTGAAGCCGAGGAGCTTGCGCCAAAGCCGAGGATGGAGGTGCAAAGAAGGTCCTTTGGGATGGCAAATTCTCAGCCATTGCCAATCTTTGCACTCCTTTTCCTTGAGCCTCCACAAGCAATGATGGGACAAAAGTTTCCCGCCGAAAAGCCGGACAAAAGTTTTCGCCACATCAACAATCGACACACAAAAACGGCAAAAGCCGACATGGCGGAAACAAACAAACCCGAACCCCACGGAAACAACTCACCAACTCATTAAACTCTTTAAACTCAAAAACTCTTTAAACTGATTTACATGGGAGGATGAGATGATGAAACATGCAGGCAAGATGGCAGGCATCCTGATGGCTCTGACGGCATGGATGCTCACCCCGGTTGCGGCCCAGGAGCCGGAATCTGCCGAGAAGACATTGTCACCCTATTTCCTGGTGATGAGCGACGATCCGGCGCTGGATCAACTTCCGCTCAAGTCAACGGCCGCGGATGTCCGTGTCGCGGGTGTGATCGCGGATGTGAGAGTGACACAGGTGTATCAGAACGAAGGCAAGAAGACCCTTGAGGCAGTCTATGTCTTCCCCGCGTCCACCCGGGCGTCGGTTTACGGCATGAAGATGACCATCGGCGAGCGGACCATCATCGCCAAGGTGCGGGAACGGGAACAGGCCAGACGGGAATACGAACAGGCCAAAAAGGAGGGGAAGAGCGCATCCCTGCTTGAGCAGAAGCGGCCCAATGTCTTTCAGATGAATGTGGCGAACATTCTGCCGGGGGATGTGATTCAGGTGGAGCTCAGTTATACCGAGTTGCTGGTTCCGACAAAGGGAACTTATGAGTTTGTCTATCCCACTGTTGTTGGCCCCCGGTATTCCAACCTGCCCGAGGCGACCGCGCCGAAATCTGAAGAATGGGTGCAGAATCCGTATCTTCAGGAGGGAGAGGCCCCGACCTACGGCTTTGACATCCATCTGAGCCTCTCCGGGAGCATGCCGATCCAGCAGGTTGCGAGCAGCTCCCACAAAGTCAGCGTCAATTATGAGAGCCCCTCCCTTGCCACGGTGAGGCTTGATCCGTCTGAAAAATCGGGCGGAAACCGGGATTTCATCCTCAAATACCGGTTGGCAGGGGGAAAGATCGAGTCTGGACTGTTGTTGTACAAAGGGGAGAAGGAGAACTTCTTCCTGCTGATGGTACAGCCGCCGGAGCGGGTGACAGCGGCCCACATTCCCCCTCGGGAATACGTCTTCATCGTGGATGTGTCAGGCTCCATGCGCGGGTTTCCCTTGGATATTTCAAAACAGTTGCTGAAGGATCTGATCGGGAACCTCCGGCCAACGGACAAATTCAATGTGCTCCTCTTTGCCGGCGATTCAAGAACACTTTCCGAGCAGTCGTTGCCAGCCACTCCTGAAAACATCGGCCAAGCCATCACCTTCATGGAACAGCAACGCGGGGGCGGCGGGACAGAGCTTCTGCCCGCGTTGCAACACGCCTTGGGGATGAAGGGAACGGAAGGGTATTCGAGGCTCTTTGTGATCGTGACGGATGGATATGTCCGTGTGGAAAAGGCGGCCTTTGACCTCATCCGAAACAACCTTGGGACCGCGAACATGTTCGCGTTCGGCATCGGCTCAAGCGTCAACCGCCATCTGATTGAGGGGATGGCCCGGGTCGGCATGGGGGAGCCGCTTGTCATCACAAAGCCGGTGGAAGCGCCCGGAAAGGCATCGGCATTCCGGGAATACATCCAATCCCCGGTCCTGACCCGCGCCAAGGCGGACTTCGGCCAGTTCGATGTGCATGATGTGGAACCCCCAGGCATCCCGGATGTGCTGGCAGAGCGGCCGGTGATCATCTTCGGCAAGTGGCGAGGAGAGGCTAAAGGGAAGATTCGGCTGACCGGGCTCACAGGGGATCGGAAGTATGAACAGACCGTTGACGTGGGCCAGTCCAGCCCCATGGAAGCCAACGCCGCGCTCCCTTATTTGTGGGCTAGGCACAAGATCGCCCTGCTGTCGGATTACGGCCAAGTTCAGCCGGGAGACGAGAGCATCAAGGCGGAGGTCACCCGGCTGGGACTGACCTACAACCTGCTCACCGCGTACACCTCCTTTGTCGCAATTGACTCCCTGATTCGCGCCAAAGACGGCAAGGCCACGACGGTCAGACAGCCCTTGCCGCTTCCCCAAGGGGTCCCGGGTTCGGCTGTGGGTGGGAAGATGCGCATGAAAGGCTTCGCTGGAGGAGCGCCCACGAGCATGAGCCGGTCAATGCCTCGCCCCGCTCTTGAGTCACCTGCCCAGCCGCATTTGAAAAGGAAAGCCATCATCATTGCAGGCGGTACCGAGGCGATGCCTCCTGCCCTGCCTTTGAAAAAGAAGGAGCCTCAGAAACTCGCAGACAAAGAGGAGAAGGCCGAAGAAGGGGCCGCCGTCATGGATGAGGAGGCATCTGAGAAAAGGCGCGTCAAAGGACGTGTCCGCCATGTTTCCGAAAAGATGGTGATCACAGCCAATCTGTCCGAAATGGCCCTGAAAAACCTGATCCAGCAACTGATCGGCAAGATCGAAGCCTGCTATCAGCACGCGTTGCAGAAGAACCCTGCCCTGAAAGGGGAAATCGTTCTGAAAATCACGACCGATGGTGCCGGCCAAGTGACCGATGCCGAAATCACCGGGTTTGCGGATGAGGACCTGAACGCCTGTATCCGTGAGAAGGTCAAGGGATGGCGATTCCCGCCTTCCAACGACGGGAAACCGGGGAGGGTTGAGTATTCGCTGGTCTTTGAGACGCTCGGATGAGCAAATCCAGTTTGTAGTTCCGCCTTTAGGCGGGTGTCATGCCGACTAGAGGCGCAACTGCAACTGGAATCCAAATTTTGGCGTTTTGTTGCCATTAGTTTATAGAGCGGGCGCATAAATTTTGAATAAAGCATAATATCAATATGTTATGACTCCACAGTCAAATTTAGATTTTGTAAGATTAATTTTTATTATGGGCATCTAGTGAAACAAGTCGACTACGGATCGATAAGACAACCGACTGATTTAATTCACTTAGAATCATATTTGCTTCTTGGAAGCATATAACAACGGCAAAGCAGGCTGAAGCCAGCTATAGCCTTCAACAAAAAGACTGTCCGGAGTGCCAAACTTGCAGTTTGGCGGAGGCCCCGGTTTCCAGGCATGCCAAACTGCAAGTGGGGCACTCCGGAGCGACAAACATTTTGTTGAAAGCTCTATCACAAAGTGCGC
Organism: Desulfobacterales bacterium; assembly: GCA_029940115.1. Classification (GTDB taxonomy): domain Bacteria; phylum Desulfobacterota; class Desulfobacteria; order Desulfobacterales; family 4be13; genus JAOZRQ01. Next base: position 8,815 of record JAOZRQ010000077.1, on the reverse strand, counting down.
TTTAGCGTACTTGAGATCCCTCGGCTTTTTCTCGGCTTTTTCCGGCTTTTCCGGTTCAGGCCGCCTTTCTCATTTATCTCACCCGGCGCACAACCACCAGCGTCATGTCATCATCCCGTTTGTTTTCGCACCATTTCAGCACGTCATTCAGCAATGAATCCCTCAGTGTTTCCGTATCTTCATGGACATGGGCCTCGATGATTTTGACAAACCTTTCCATGTCAAGCATTTCACCTTCCGGACTCCAAGCTTCCGTAAGGCCGTCGGTGTAAAGGATGAGCGTATCGCCGATATCCAGGGTGAAATACGAATTCTCGGTCATTTCGGAAATATCCTCGATAAAATTGAGAAACACCCCGTCGGTCTCGATGAATTCACAGGCTTTCTTTTCCTTCCGAAAGACAATCGGGTCGTCATGGAGTCCTGCATGCACGAATCTGCCCGCGCCGAGATATTTCATGCCTGTGAAAGTCATGTGGTGAGTTTTGCCCAGTCGTTCCTGCACGTTTTTGTACAGCATGTTGTTGATAATGACGACCACTTCCCGGGGGCTGTATGTCAGATGGGAGATGAGGGTGGCGTGAACCGTCTGCACCATCATCATGATGAGTCCGGACGTAATGCCATGGCCGGACACGTCGCCGATGCCGAGCCATAGTTGCCCGTCTTTTCCGTGGAGAATATCGTAAAAATCGCCTCCGACCTGTTCCGCGGGAATCATCATCGCTTCAATGTCGAGATCATCGTGTTCTGTCTTTTTCGGCAGCAGTGACGTCTGAATCCGCCGGGCAAGATCCATTTCATGGCTCAATGTTGCTGACTTTGAGACGGCATCGCTTAATCCGCTGATCAGGTGGTTCACGTCGGTGACCAGATCCCGCCATCCGCCGTCAAACCCCTCGGCATTGCCGCGAATGTCCAGCTCACCCCGTCCCACAGCTTGGATCATTGTCTTGGTCTCGTTCATGATTTCATTGAGCTTCTGTATCATGCGGTTTAATGCCTGCATCAGCCGGTCATGTTCGGACCGCTCCCTGACCTCAACATTCAGATTTCCGCCTGCAATCTCCTCGGCAATCCGGGTGGTAACATGAGTCGCTTCAATCAGGGTGTTCAGGTTGTTTTTGGTCTTGTTGAAGTCGCCCTTGTAATCTTCAACGACTTTTTCGGGTATCTCACCTTTTGCCAGACGATCCAACATTTCAGCCGTCACATTGATCGGCGCGACAAACGCGCTGACCAGATTGTTCACGCCGATGACAAGTTTACGCCATTGGCCTGCAAATGCGGTGGTATTTGCTCGGAAGTCAAGTTTTCCCTCCTGAACGCATGTCATCAGACGGGTCAATTCCTCGGAAACCTGACTCACTGTGTTTTTCATGGTCTGAAACGCATGCGCGAGTTCACCGATTTCTCCGGTCTGACGAATATGCAGTTCTTTTGTGAAGTCGCCGTTCGCTATGCCGTCTTTCAATGCCGTCACAACCTGCTGGATCGGCTTGCTGATGGTATTTGAAAAAACAAAGGCCAGCGGGATGATGACGCATACGCAAACCCACGCGATGATCGCCAATATTCTGATCATCTCCCGGGTATTTGCCTTGGCTATCTCCTTTGAATATAACGCCGCAATCGTGCCGACACGGGTGTTATTGGTGTATAAAGGATACGCGGCCTGAACATGGCCGGAACCCTGGTGTGTCATCTCACTGAAAAACAGCCGCGCGTCCCCACTCTCTCCAGGCCCTGATTCCTGCTTTTCACCACCCTGAACCAGTCGGTCATATCCGGAGAGTGTGCCCACGCTGAGTCGTCCGTCTGTAGCAAACAGATTGATTTGGGTGTCGGTTAATCTTGACAACCTGTTGACAACGGCCTGATCAAGCGGGATGATGGCTTTGGCCACGCCCAATGGGGGAAGGGTGCGTTGTTCCGCGTTCTGAGTTTGTGCAGTGTCCCGGATGGGCACATAGGCCACCAGACAGACAAAGGGGCCCACCTGCTCGAAACGGATGGTCTCCTCCCGGGGAACGGTCTCATTTAGAGAGGGTTCGATCATTTCAAACCTCTCCAACTGTTTCCATACGAGTTTTCCCCTGACGGATGACGCGACTTGAAACTTATGGTCCGGGAATCCCTCCGCATATCCGGCAAAAGCCCCTTCATCCGTCATCACGGCAAAAGCCATCACATCCCCCTCGAAGTCATATAGCGCGATTTTCCACATATCCGCAGCCTGACCGATCTCGCTGACCTGAGACGCCAACTTCTGATAGGTGCTGTGCAGGGAGACATTGCCGATCTGATACTTGCCATAGCTGACCATATATTTGATTGTAATTCCTATCCTGGGCATTTTTGCCAACTGACGACCTGCGGCCAGCAAGTTTTCCTGTCTCGCGGAGAGGTCATCGAAAACGACCCGAAACGACTTCCTGAGCATGTCGGAGGACAACTCGGCATTCTGGTCTCTGATGACATATGAGACCGCGGTCATGGAGACAATGATGATGAACACGCTGATACCGATGGCTCCGAAAAGAATTTCCTGTCTCAGTTTTCTGTTTTTCATAAAATCAGATTGTTCTCCCATGTAAATCAGTTTGAAGAGTTTGTGAGTTTATGAGTTTGTGAGTTGGTTTCTGTGGGTTTCAGGCGTGTTCGTCACCGTCATGTTGATGCCTCCATTTTTTTGTCTTGGTGTGAGAATTTATGTCCACTTTTTGGCAAACAACTTTTGTCCGTTGTGAACTACAGGGATCCTTGGCTTCAGCGCAGGTTTTCAGGGTGCCGGCTCAAGCATGAGGGAGCTCAACAAAAGGGAGTGCAGGAAGGGCGGTCCCATTGCCTTTCAACCTCCACAGTTTGAGACTCATTGCCTTTCAGCCTCAATGACTGGGCAGCCCTTCTTGCGTCTTGACGCGTTTTCCCCATCATCAAGAAAAACCTGGAATGTCAAAAAAAATGTCGTTTTCCGGAAGGAAAGTTGTTGACATCCGTCATCCCCCATGGTGCAGGCGTCCTCGTTGGCAGAGCCGGGCGGCATTTTTTCAATCAGCCACGAGCTGCAGATGGGAGTGTCCGCCTTCGGGGGCATTGACATGCGAATCATGCCAGTGCCCCATATGCATCAAGCTAAGGGCCGGTCCAATTCCCGAAGCCCCGTCTGGTGCGGCCCTTTGATCGGCGACCGCCAAGTTGGCCATTTTATGGAGCCAGCAAAAACAGGTCTTAGCTTGATGCATATGCGCCTCCCCTTACGGCTTGTAGTGCAGGGTCGGCTTGAATTCTGCCGGCGGCAGTGAACCGGAAAAGGGATATGTGGCGAAGTTCGCCTGGTCAACCACAAGTACTTTCAATATGATGTCATGGGGTATTTTCTCGCGATTCATTCTTCCTTCCAGAAAATTGACGGCCGTGTTGAGAGCCACTCTCACGATATCCACCCCGCGCGTGTCCGAGGCCGCGGCGATCTCGCCCCTGCCGATGGCCATTGCGGATTCACGAATCAGATCATTCCCGACGATTTTGATTTTCCCGGCCAGACCGGCTTCTTTTACCGGGAGGATGGCCGCAAACGCGCCCACATTGCACACCAGCAGATAATCAATTTTGTCACCGAATGTCCGGATCAGTTCTTCTGCCAGTTGAGCTTGTTCGACGGGTCCGCTCTCGCCGTATTTGATGTCGAGAAGATTGACCTTGATCGGAGATTTTTTGATGGCCGCGTTCGTGCCTTCCACTTCTGCCATGACCCATCCGGCCCCGCTCGGTCCCGGAAGAAGAGCGACATTGATCTCCTTTGATCCGGCTTTTATCGCGTCATTGATGACCCACTCCATGGAATTGTGACCCATGTCATGAACCAAGGCATTCACCTTGAGCGTCAGATCATCGCTTCGCATGTCATTGACGGCCATGAACACCGGAATTCCCGCGGCTTTGGCTTTTGCCACGGATTTGTCATTATCCGTCATGCTGATGGGAGAGAGGATGATCGCGTCATATTTTGCCGCAATGACCTCGTCCATCTGCGCGATCTGTCCGATCAGATCATGATACCCCTCCGCGACAAATACGCGGACTTCCACACCGAGCCGTTTGGCCTGTTCGACAATTCCATAGTTGACCCCGAGCCAGAACGGATCTTTGAGATGGGGAATCAGCACCGCGATTTTCCATGGTTTCGTTGCCGGTTCTGCCGGAGGAAACATCCCCTCCTCGACTTTGCCCGATGTGAATTCCTCATACAAAGATCCCTGCGGAGTGACCGGCGGATATACATGATAAACCGGAATCGGATCAAATTTCCCGTCTTTCGGCGGCTTGATCCGAATCTCCTGGGCATATGCAAGATGAGCAACAATCAGACATGCACATGCCAAACAACTCGAAAACAGGGTGCATTTTTTCATAAGTGCTTCTCCTTTTACTGATTATAACGGATTTAGGGGAGGCCTTGAACTTGAACGTGAACTTGAACGTGAACTTATACTTGAACTTGCCCACAAATGAACATTCAAGTTCACGTTCAAGTTCACGGGCACGTTCACGGGCAGGCGGGATGTCCCGGGAAGGCGTCTCCTTCCTGATCATCCTGACGAGTTGATCATAAAACCCACACAAACGACCTGCTGACTGTGTGCTGCACACATATCAGCCCTTCTCTTCCATTACCTTTGATTCAGACATCCCTCCTTTCTTCTCATGCATGATTTTTTGCATGTAAAATCTGTGTACAGGACAAAAAAAGTGACTGGGGAAGGAAATCCGGCTTTTTCTGGCGGTTTGGAAATCTGCCCGTTTGGGAAAAAGCCGGGTTTCTTGTCACCACAATTTTTTGTCCTGTACACAGATTGCTGATTATAACGGATTTAGGGGAGCCTTAAACGTGAACATGCACGTGAACATACACATGCACGTGAACGTCATGGCTTCTCCTTCCAGACTCAGCTGTAAGCCGCAAGTCGCTTGGAGCTTACAGCCTACAGCCTACTCCGGCAGAATGACAATCATCGCCGCGCGTGAATTGTCGAGGTAGGTCTTTGCGAGTTCGGAAACATCCTGAGTCGTGATGGATGCGTAGTCCTTCTGAATGGTCCGGGCCCATCGGATCTGCTCAGGATGCCTGACAGACCGGTTCAGCACGGTATTCAGCCAGTATCGGTTGGTTCGTCTCATATCCTTTATGCCAGTCAGTACCGGGTCAAGGGCCCGCCGAAGCTCATCCGCTGTGGCCCCCTTCTCTGCCAGATCCGAAGCGATGCGTCTCACCTCAGTGACGATCTTTTCGGACATGTCCGGCTCAATGGCGAGCACCGCCTGAAATACGCCGTAACCGGTGTACGTCCGGCTGGGGTCATTGTATGCGTACTGGGAATAGGTCGCGCCGAGCTTCTCCCGTATCTCCTCCCGGAGCCGCTCGTCAAACAGATGGCCCAGGATGGAGAGCCGGCGCACCCGGCGAATGTCGCTGAAATCCGCGGTGGGCCAGGCCATGATCACCGTCCCTTTGTCAATCGTGGTCTCCACCTTGAGATCAAGGGATTGGCCCGATGGAAATGTCAAGGTCTCCGTCTTATCCGGAATGTCCCTTCGAGGGGGAAGCGATCCGAAATATCGGGCCGCGAGGGATTTGATGGCCTCCGGGTCAAAATCGCCCACCACCGATATCTCCATTCGGGCATCCCTTACCGATTCGATCCATGTGCGAACCTGTTCCAGCGTCAGTTTCCGGAGCGCCTGATATGCCGGCATGCCGAAACGGGGGTCCCCGCCGGCCAGAAAGCGTTCGCCGTGCAGTTCCCTCGCGCCGTTGATGGTATGGGAGAGCTTTTTGTATATCTGCTCAAACTGCCGCATGGTCAGCAGATACGCATCTTTCCGATATCCCGGGTCCGTCATGCACGCGTAGAGGAGTTGGAACAGAAGCGGAACCTCTTCGGACAGGGTCTCTCCCTGGAGCAGGAAATGATCCTCCTTGACCAGAAACTCCACGTCTGTCTTCTTTCCGGCCAAGGCCCGATCTAGTTCATTCCGTGTCAGCCCCCCCAGACCGCTCTTGTTCAGAACCGCTTCCGCAAGCAGGGCAAGCCCGGGCACAGGTTCGTGCTTTCTTCCGAAAGCGAAGTTGATGTTCGCGAGGACCTGATTCTTTTTGAAGTCGGTCCTCTTCAGATTCAGCCGGACCCCATTTTCAAATTCGATCTGCTCGATCTCCAGATCAAGAATCTCGGTCCGCTGAATCAGGGTTCCCGATTTTTCAGGCTCAGGCAGATAGGGGAAGGTGACGCTCTGCTCCTGTGCAGGCGTTGCCACCTCTGTCTGGGCTGATTTCCCGAAGACCGCCCGGATGATCTCTTCAGGCTTTGAGGATGGGGGAATCTCGGCATTTCCCGTGATTAGAACCAGCCGGTGATCGCGATTCCAGAGCTTCATCAACGCGTCATGCACCTGCGCGACCGTCAGGGAGTTGAGAAAGGGCGCGTAGATATCCTTTTCCTGCTCAGGAGACTGAAGCACCACATCGTCATTCAGATTGTCAATGATCATGCGGGCCAAGTGGCTGCTGTCCCGCGTCTCCTTCTTCAGCACCGCGTCATCCAGCTCCGCGAGAAACTCCTTTCTGACCCGATCCAACTCGGATGCGGTGAACCCGAATCGAATCGCCTGCCGGAGAAACTGCTCCAGAACGGGAAGCACCTGTTCCCACTTCTCAGGGGCAGACCGGGCCGAAAGCCTTGCATATCCGAGATGGTTCAGGAAGTTGCCTGAATAGATGGACGCGGACGTGAACGGGGTCTCCGGCTTTTCGGTCATGGCCTTGAGGCGGTGATCCAGGATGATGTCCGCTACATATGCCGTCAAAAGTTCCTTCTGCCAAGCCAAGGAATCCGGTTTCGGCTCGGTGGTCCAGACCGCCTGAAGGGAGGTTTTGGTATTGGCCGCCTCTTTTTCAAAATGATAAAAAGGTTTGATGCCTTCATGGCGAACCTTTCCCATATCTGGACAGTCATGAGGCGGTGATCCGGGGACAAGTTCTGAAAAGGCGGATTTGATGAGAGGTTTCGCCATCTCCGGATCAAAATCGCCCACCATCACCAGAATCATGTTTTCAGGCCGATACCACGCGTCATAATAGGCTTTGAGGAGCTTCTGATCCGCTTTTTGGATGACCTCCTCGGTCCCGATGGGCATTCTTTGGGTGAGCTTGGCCCCCTCAAACAGAATTTTCATGGATGCCACATAAGTCCTGTATCCCACCGAATCCCTGGTCCGCTTTTCCGCGAGGATGATCCCCCGCTCCAGATCAATTTCCGAATCAAGGAGCAGGGCCCCCCTTGCATAATCCTGAAGCACGAGAAGGCCCTTTTCAACATCCGCCTCGGTTCCGGTGGGGAGGAGGATGTCATACACCGTTTCGGCAAATCCGGTATGCGCGTTCGCGTCATCCCCAAAGGCCATGCCAATGGACTGAAAGTATTTGACCAGTTCCCCTGGGGGGAAATGCTCGGACCCGTTGAACATCATATGTTCCAAGTAATGGGCCAGTCCCTGCTGGTCATCAGTCTCATGCAGGGACCCGGCCTGCACATTCAGATGCATGCTCACCCGGTCCTTTGGTTCATGGTTCTCCATGAGCACATACCGAAATCCATTGGGAAACCTGCCGAAAATCAGACCCGGGTCCGGCTGAAGATCACTCTTCTCATGGGGCCACCGGGTGGAAAGACAGGCCCATGCGGGTGTGAAATTGGCTGATGTGAACAGCGTGACAAGCAAGATGCCGAAAATAATGACATCTTTGAAAAAACGAAATGGGTTCATTGGCTGACCTCTTGGTTTGGGGTTCTGAATTTCCTTTATGATTAACATGGGAATTGCAAAATGTAAAGAATAAATCTGGTTCTAACGGATTTTGTGGTTGCATGTGATTTCAGACAGTCACGATCCTGAATGCCAGTCTGGGGGACAGCCTGCCGGAACAACCCCCACAAACCGCGGCCCACAATTTTCGGCCCGTGTCGGAAACCACAAAAACCATTAGAACCAGAATCAGTAGTTCTAAAAGCTGTGTACAGGACAAAAAAATGATTGAGGAAGGAAACCCGGCTTTCTCTTGCAGTTGGGGAGTCGGCCCGTTTGGGAAAAAGCCGGGTTTCCCGCCCATTCCCGACTTTTTGTCCTGTACACAGTCTAAAAGAACAAGGAAACCCGGTTTCTGAAAGGGTGCCGCTTTCCCCGATGAAAGATGTCGGGGACAGGCATGGAAACCCGGTTTCTGAAAGGGTGTCGCGTTCCCCGATGAAAGATGTCAGGGACAGGCATGGAAACCTGATCGCCTGATCGCCTGATCCCCGATAAGTACCCGACTAAAAGTTTTCGCATCGGAGACCGAGGTTTCCAAAACCTCGGAGGTCTTATATACAAAAACTTATGATTAGGTACTTACAACGTGAACTTTGAACGCAAAAAGAGTATCAACGTGAAAGGCGATGTTCGGAATACCACGCTTTCGATGAGCTTGGCATTTTATCTCAGCCAATCCCTGTTTTTTTCTGGCTCCATGAAATGGCCCCCACGATTCACGCCCCACGTTTCACGATTCACACCTCACGCCTCACGATTCACGCCCCACGATTCACGCCCCACGATTCACGCCCCACGATTCACGCCTCACGTTTCACGCCTCACGATTCACGCCCCACGTTTCACGCCTCACGTTTCACGTTTCACGCCCCACGATTCACGCCTCACGTTTCACGATTCACGCCCCACGATTCACGCCCCACGATTCACGCCCCACGATTCACGC
>JAOZRQ010000526.1 GCA_029940115.1 Desulfobacterales bacterium | reverse complement strand
ATGGCGACAATCACAAATTCCGGCTCGGACAATGGAAGGGCAAATCATGGCAATCTTCAATCCTGTGAATCCTGGTTCAGACAGTGGGGACAAAAGTTGTCTGCCAAAAACTGGACATAAATTTTTACACCAAGCCAAAAAAACGATGGAAGATGGCGCGTGGGCAACAATCAAACCTGAACCTTACAGCAACAACAAACCAAGCAACAAACATTGCAGAAACTAAATTTGATTTACATAGGAGGAAAATCATGGCGATCTTTCTCGTACAGCATGGTAAGAGCCTTCCCAAGGAGGCTGACCCTGAAAATGGGCTTTCAGAGGAGGGAATGGGAGACGCTGCGCGGATTGCAGACGTTGCCAAAGGATACCAAGTTCATGTACCCGAGATCAGACACAGCGGGAAGAAGCGGGCGCGACAGACCGCTGAAATCTTTGCATCGGCCCTGAACCCTGAGCGTGGGGTGCAACAAGCCAGCGGGTTGAAGCCTATGGATGATGTCACCGGTGTGGCTGGCGAGATCAACAATCAGGATGACATCATGCTGGTGGGCCATCTCCCCTTTATGGGGCGGCTGACATCCTATCTGATCACCGGGACAATCGACACGCCGGTGTTCAAATTCCAGAACGCAGGAATTGTCTGCCTCGAACAGGATCCAGATAGCCGCTCTTGGGTAATCAAGTGGACTCTTATGCCGAACATATGTTAGAAAAAGTTCCTGATTATAACGGATTTAGGGTGCCCTGTGAGTGTGCCCGCAAACTTGAACTTAAACGTGAATCCTGGCGTGAACATTCATTTGCGATCACGTCTAAATTCACGTTCAAGGCTCCCCTAAATGCGTTATAATCAGAAAAATTCGTGTCCAAGAGAGAAACTATCCTAATAAAAAGGGAGAAATATTCAGATGTCATATAGGGATTTTGATTTGGCAAGTGTGAAAAAAACATTTGACTTGACTGAGAGAACGACGGGTTTCGTTCATACAAATCATAGGCAAAAAAATACTGCTTTCAAACATGAATCGGATATTCACGGCACGTTCACGGGAAGTCAGTCTATCCTGCGAAATGTTGCGGTTCAGACAACAAAAAAAGATGACCTTGCAATGAGAGGAGACAATGGCATTCAGTTTGGCACTCATCATCATTTCAGGATTATGCGCGGATTACCTGATCCGGCGGCTAAAACTCCCTGGACTGATCGGAATGCTCATGGTGGGCGTTCTCGCAGGCCCTTATGTGTTGAACCTCATCTCCCCGGAGATGATGACCGTCTCCGCCGATTTCAGAAGGATCGCCCTGATTGTGATTCTGCTGAGGGCCGGTTTCGAGTTGCGCCGGGATACGCTGAACCGGGTCGGACGGGCGGCCCTGATCATGAGCAGCGTCCCCGCAGTCTTTGAAATCGTCGGGGTTCTGCTGGTGGCACCTGCGCTCCTGGGGATCACGCGTCTTGAGGCGGTGATTCTCGGATGCATATTGGCTGCGGTCTCACCGGCGGTGGTGGTTCCTCTGATGATTGACTTCATGGACCGGGGACGCGGGGCGAAAAAGGGGATCCCCACCCTGATCCTTGGTGCCTCATCGGTGGATGATGTATTTGTGATCGTTCTGTTCACGGTTTTCCTCGGCATGTCTGCCGGCGGAGAGATGAATCTTCTCACGAAACTCGCCCATATCCCGGTATCCGTCGTCTTGGGGATCATATCCGGGTTGCTCCCCGGATATTTCCTGTACCACATCTTTACCCGATATGACTGGCGTCCGCCGAGACGCACCCTTGTTGTGCTGGGCGTCGCGATTCTTCTGACGTGGCTGGAACATGCGTGTGAGAAACATGTCCCCATGGCAAGCCTTCTCGGAGTCATGGCCATCGGTTTCATCATTCTGGAAAAATCCGAACCGATTGCCCATATCATCTCCCAGAAGCTGAAGAAGGTCTGGGTGTTCGCGGAGCTGCTCCTCTTTGTCCTTGTGGGCTCCCAAGTCAACATCCATGTGGCATGGAACGCAGGGCTTGCCGGCACGGCCGTGATTCTGGCGGGTCTTCTCTTTCGTAGCATCGGCACCTACATTTCCCTCTTGGGCACCCCTTTTGACTGGCGGGAGAAGCTTTTCTGCGTGGTGGCATACATTCCCAAGGCAACGGTTCAGGCGGCCATCGGTGCCGCGCCTCTGGCAGCGGGTGTGGCCTCCGGAGAGGTCATCTTGGCTGTCGCGGTCTTGTCCATTCTTCTCACCGCGCCGATCGGGGCCGTCGGCATCATGCTCATCGGCGAAAAAGTGCTTGACCATGGGGAGCATTCAGTCTATAAGTTCAAGGAACTTCGTGAGAAGCTGAACCTTCCTCGCGTGGGGGAACGAATCAGAAGCAGGGGATTCGGCACGGTCTGGAAGATCATCGAAGAGAGGGAGGTATGGCTGGATGACCTGCCAGCCATTTATCTCCGCTACTGGAAGGAGGACACCGCCACAGGTGCGGGCACCGGAAGAACCCTGTCCTATCGTTACAGCCCGAATGATCCCTCTTTTCATGATCATTGGGAGGTTCTTTATGACTGGTGACTGAGCACAAAAAACGCATTGATTCTGTGGCATCCTTACATTTATGGGTTTACATTTTTTTGAACCGGAAAATTTGTAGTTCCGCCCTTAGGCGGTGCAACACCGCCTAAAGGCGGAACTACAAACTGTTTCAATCAAAATGAAGGATGCCGATTCTGTCACCCAAAAATTGAATGTCCCCTCTACGGACATTTACAAAACGACACGAGGCAAAAACGACGGGACCTGCTCACACTCAGTGGTAAAAGTTTAATGGCAAAGTTAGAATCAGGAATGTTAGCCCTGCTAACATTTGCAAAAAAAGAAACCAAGTTTTTTCAAAAAACTGGGTTTCTCTATCGGGACACAGGTTCAGTTCAATAAGATAAGAATCGGGTGTCCAAAGAGAAAAGGAAGGATGTATGAACCGACGCATCATCAAGGCAATCATGGTCTGGGTTCTTTTTTTTCACATAGCGGCTCATGCGGCTCCTGAGATCTCAGAAAATATCGAATGGCTGACCAACGACACTGACCCCGTCTATTCCTCACCCGAGGCAAAGAAGGGGGGGACGTTGCATTCCTCAATCATGAGCTTTCCCATGACCTTCCGCGTGGTGGGGCCTGACTCAAACGGGGGATTCAGGAGCGCGATCCTCGACAATCACCTGTCACTTATCGGGATCCATCCGAACACAGAGAACGTCGTCCCTGAGCTGGCGACCCACTGGGCCTATGGCAAGGACAAGAAGAGCATGTATTTCAAACTGAATCCCCAAGCCCGCTGGTCTGACGGCAAACCCGTGACAGCGGATGATTTCGTCTATACCTTGGAATTCATGCGGTCCAAGCGTATTGTTGCGCCGTGGTACAATGATCACTACACCAAAGAGATTGACAAGGTGGTCGTGTATGACGACCATACCTTGGCGGTGGTCAGCAGCAAACCCGTGCCGGATCTCCACCTGAAGCTCGGCATTAATCCCACGCCCCGGCACTATTACGGCGAGCTTGATGAGGACTTTGTCAGGAAGTACAACTGGAGCATCGTGCCGAACACCGGGCCATACCAGATATCCAAGTTCAAAAAGGGGAAATCCGTCACCTTCAAACGAAAGAAAGGCTGGTGGGCAAAGGACCTTCACTACTTCAAGAACCGTTTCAATGTCGAAAAGGTGGTCTTCAAAGTCGTCAGGGACTACAACGTGCTGTGGGAATATTTCAAGAAGGCCAAAACCGACGTCTTCAGCATCACCATTCCGAAATATTGGCATGTGAAGACAAAGACATCGGTGGTGGAGAATGGCCATGTCCATAAGATATGGTTCTTCAACAACACTCAGCAGTCGGCCACGGGCATGTGGCTGAATCAGGACAAGGAGATCTTCAAGAATCCGAATCTCCGATACGCGTTCGCCCACGGCATGAACGTCGGAAAGGTGATTGACAAGGTGCTCCGCGGCGATTATTTCAGGCTTGAACACGGCTTCATGGGGTACGGTCGGTATTCCAATGACACCATCCAGGCGAGGCGCTTCGATCTGGAAAAGGTGGATCATCATATGAAGGCATCCGGGTGGACCCGGGGACCGGACGGCATCTGGACAAAAGAGGGAAAACGCTTCTCCGTCGAGGTGACCTACGGATTTGACGAACACACCCCGAGGCTCGTTGTCTTAAAGGAGGAGGCGAAGAAGGCGGGCATTGAGTTGCGGCTTCAGCGCCTTGATTCCGCGGCCACGTTCAAGAAGTTTCTTGAAAAGAAGCATGATGTGGCATGGATGGGCTGGAGCACGTCTCCGCGGCCCCAGTTCTGGGAGCATTTCCACTCCGCGAATGCCCATAAGCCCCAGACCAACAACATCACCAACACCGACGATCCTGAGATGGATCAGATGATCGATGCCTATCGGAACGCGCTTGAGGCGGAGGAACGAATAGCCCTTTCCCTCAAGATTCAGAAGAATATCCATGACATCGGCTGCTTTGTTCCGACATTCATGGTTCCCTATGTCCGGCAGGCGTACTGGCGATGGTGGCGCTTGCCGAAACCGCCGGGAACAAAGAATTCAAAGAGCCTCTTTGATCCCTTTGACAGCGGCAGCGGCGGGATGTTCTGGTATGACAGGCAACGCCATGAGGAGACAAAGAAAGCCATGAAACAGGGGAAAACCTTTCCATCAGTGACGATCATTGATGAGACCTATAAATTTTAAGTCCCATCCGGAGTGCAAAGCTTGCTTTGTGAGTGAGGGAGGCTCGTCCGGAGTGCAAAGCTTGCTTTGTGAGTGAGGGAGGCTCATCCGGAGTGCAAAGC
>JAOZRQ010000525.1 GCA_029940115.1 Desulfobacterales bacterium | reverse complement strand
CAAAATGACCGGAACAAAAACGGGATCAGCTTTTTGAGAGCATCGACAACATATTCATCACCCCAGCTCTGAACCCAGAAAAAACTTGAGCGTCGAATGTAAAAAATCAGTCGCTCTCTACATATATGAAATACAGAAGGGAAAATGATATGCTTGAGGATTTAAGAGTGTTGTCCGAGAGAAACTAATTTTTTTGAAAAAACTTAGTTTACGCGATATGCAACTTTCTCTGCGAAAGCAGGAATCCATTGAGCTTTTGCAGGAATGACAGGCAGTCAAAAAAAGTTGCACATGGCGTTAGTACATCACTTTTTAGGTCCGTACCCTTCATGCTCCCGCCGGAACCTGTCCCCGACATCTCTCATCGGGGATTGACAAATCCGGCGACTCGGATTTGCCAATCCGAGCCGAGCGAGGGGTATTAGTTTCTTTTTTGGAACAATCTTTTTTTGTCCCGAACATCCAAATCTCCCCATTATGTATATATAGAGACGAAGATTTTTTCTCGATTTATGTGTGAAAGAAAATGGGGGAAACAAGCCAATTCAAACCAAGCAAAGAAACTGGCCAAAGTCTGGGCCGAATACACATGGCAACATATCCAAAGGGGTTGCCCGCTTGCTTGTGAAAATCAGGTTGAACAGGAAAACAGGGAGGATCCCGAAAAGTACTTCAATCCGAGCGTGTATGGGAGAAAGGTGGTCCGGATGGGCTGAACCGCCGGATTTGGGCAATCCCCGATAAGAGATGTCGGGGACAGGTTCCGGCGGGAGCATGGGAGCATGAAGGGGGCGGACTTGAAAAGTGATGTACTGGCACACCACTTTGCAAGTTCACACCCCTCGCTCGCCTGTCCATCCGGCAGAATGGCGGGAGTGGTCACTAAAATCTTGAGTTGTACCGGCGGACCAGCTTGTCGGTGATATCAATCGTCCCCTCAAGATAGAGCACCACATCAGACCCGAGGACAGACTTCTGAATGATCAGATGATAGCCTTCCTCCCTTCCGATCTGCCCGACAACTTCAAGGATGTCCTTCTTCATGCGTTCCAGTTTCTCATTCTGGAATTTGGCAAACTCTTCCCGATGCCGCTTCTCAACCAACTTGAAATCATAGATCTTGATGTCGAGCTCCCGCTCCTTCCTTCCCCGCTGATCCTTGCTCATCACCGGCGCCTCCCGCTCCAGTTTCTTTTTCAGCGCCTCAATTTCGGAACCTTTCCTTTTCATGTCACCTTCTATTTTTCCCCTTTCCCTCTCAAACTCGGCCTTGAGCATCTTGCCGGCGCTCGACAGCTCCGCGACCCGCTGGATATCCACAACGCCGATCCTGATATCTGCACCATATGAGGACGTGGCAAGAAAGAAAAAGAAGATCGTCACCCCAAAAATTGCTTTCAATGACTGCATTTGTTTCAAATCCTCCCTTTGAGAAATGATGAAGGATGAAGGATGAAGGATGAGCTGCCATCCATATCTGGGCGGGTCATCATCATCTTCGCTCCTTGCTCATGATTTGGATTTTCCATTCCCCGTTTCTGTCCGGGTTGCCAGCCGGATGGCTCCTTGGCGTCAGTCGGATGGAGAAATCCGCCAGACGTCTCAGATTTCCAAATAAACCCAAAAGACCGGTTTCTGAGAGACCGAAAGGCTTTCGGGCGGTACTGACAATGACAACGGGAAATGGACAACCTTCATTTAAAACGCGGCACCCATGGTGAACTCCCATCGCCCCTTCTTCTAAAACGCGGCACCCATGGTGAACTCCCATCGGCCCTTCTTCTCCTCTCCCTCCTTGGGGTCGAGGATGTATCCGTTCTCGATGCGAATCGGGCCCATGGGCGAATACCATCTGAAACCGAATCCCGCGCTCTCACGCATGTTGCCCAGATCCATGCCATCAGACTGGTCATAGACATTGCCGGTGTCAAAAAAGAGCACCCCGACCACCCCTGCCTTCTTGATCAGGGGGATCAGATATTCCACGTTGAACTGGACAAATTGGGTCCCCCCGATATCCGCGCCATCCTCATCCTTGAGACAGATGTCCCGCCATTCAAAGCCCCGCAATGAATTCATGCCTCCGAGGTAAAAGCGTTCATAATCCGGGAGCTTCTTGCCAGAAATCTCACGCACATATCCCCCTCTCGCGTGGAGGAAGCCAACGGTTCCCCAGAACAGGGGAAAATACTGTCCGAGTTCCGCCAGATACTTTGTGAAGCCGATATCCCCGCCAAGTCCGGCATACTGGACGGTCAGACGATGATCAGAACCTTCGGTCGGATTGAACATCTTGTCCCTTGAATCGTAGCGCAGCGTCGTGGAGACGCTGCTCGTGATATTCTTCCCCTCCATGTCCTTGACGGATTTGGAGGCCTCGTCCATGTCAATGTTCTTGATATCCCCGATATCATAAGCATAAGAGAGGTACAAGCGGGTGAAGTCATACACCGGATATCCGAATCTCACCCCGCCGCCCTTGCTGTCCTTGTCATATGTGTCATAATCCCTCTCCCAGTTGTACATGTCAAAGCCGGCGGACAGGGGGATGTCAAATAGCCACGGTTCGGTGAAACTGAGGGTATATCGGTTTGTCGAGCCGCCCACCTCCGCCTTCAACTGAAGGATCTGGCCCCGCCCGAACAGGTTCCGCTGGGAGACAGAGGCCATTGCGAACACATTCTCCACGCTGCTGTATCCCCCGCCGAAGCTGAAGGTGCCCGTCGGCTTCTCGGTCACATCAATTTTCAGCACCATCTGATCATCCGCGCTCCCCTTCAGGGTGTTCAGCTTCACATCCTCGAAATAATCGAGACGGTGCAGGTTTCTGATGCTGCGCTTCAGCTTCCCGCCACTGTACAGTTCCTGCTCATGGACGTTCAACTGCCGGCGGATCACCTTGTCCCTAGTCTTTGTGTTGCCGCTGATGATGATCTTTTCGATGTAAACCCGCTTGTCCTTTTCAATGACATAAGTGATGTCCGCGGTCAGGCGGGTGGGGTCCTTTTCAATCCGGGGATTGATGCTTGCATGGGCATAGCCCTCATTCGCGTAGATGTCCGCCAAGAGAAGCACGTCGTCCCGCATCACCTCACGATTGCAGAATTCCTCATCGGCGATCTTCAGCCGGCGGATCAGCTCCGCCTTGGGCAGGACCACATCCCCGGCCACACCCACCTTCCCCCTCTTGAAACGCGGGCCTTCATCCATCTTTATGGAAATGTGTATCCAGTCATCCCGATGGTCTATCTGAGGGTCGCCGACTCTGGCTTGAATGTGACCGTTGTTGTGGTAAAACGCGGTCAGCCGGACCACATCCTGGTCCAGTTCCTCCCTGCTGAATTCACCGGAGGATGTCAGCCAGGACCAGAACCCCTTCTCCGACGTCCGCATCACCTTTTTCAGTTCCTTCGCGCTGTAAGCCCGGTTTCCTGAAAAGGTGATGCTTCTGATGCGGATTTTCCCCCCCTCGTCAATGAGAAACTCAACATCCGCCTGATTGTTTTCAAGAGGCCGCATCTTGTATGCGACATGGACGTTGTGATAATTCTTCTCTTTGTAAAGCGATTCGATTCGCCTGATGTTGTTCTGTATCTGGAAGATGTTCAATATCGATCCGGTCTTTATGTCCATGACCTCGCGAATCTCCTTCTCGTCATAGACTCGGTTCTTCCTGATCTGGATATGCCGGATCGTCGGTTTCTCCTTCACCCGGAAGGTGATGATCTTCCCTTTGGGCGTATCTTCAGCCTCGATCCGGATGTCGTCGAAATATCCCATGGCGTAAACCGCCTTGAGATCTTCGGAGAGGCTCTTGCCAAGGTAAACATCTCCTGGCCCGGTTTGGATCACCCGTTTGATGGCGTCCGACTCGATGCGGCGGTTGCCGGTGACCGTCACTTGGGCCACTCTTTCCCGCTTGAAGATTTTCATGCCAAAACTGCGGGCCAGCTCCCTCACCGTCACCGCGAGGTTCTCGATGCGCTCCCCTTCGACATAATAGGCATAAGGCCGGGATTCTCCAAAGGAATCCGTCATCCGTGCATCCAAGCTGAACTTCTGGCCGATGCGGGTCAGGCTTCCCCAGATCACATAGTCCGCGCCGCTCCGTTTGCCGATTTTCTGGATATCCTGGACCGATCCGGGACGAGGGGCCGTCTTTCCCATGACCGGTTCCACGATGATGGCCCCCTCTTTTTTCAGATGGGTTTCGATCACTCCCGGGATCTGGGTCCCCAGTTCCGAATTTTTTTCCTGTGAGTGAATGTCAAAGGGCAATATGACAATTCGTTGGGTTCCCATCTCCAGATCCAGGAGGGTGGTTTTTGAATGCGCCATGTTCGGGAAACAGCATATGATTGCCATCAACATCAGGCTTACAAGTTTCATCATCATTTTCACTCCATCAGGCCGAGGTTTCTCAAATCTCGTAGGTTATGGCCACCCCACGTCGCTCCCGCCGGATTGCCAAATCCGGCGGCGGGCTTGGATTTGCCAGTCCAAGCCGAGCGGAGTGGCCCAAATGAAGATCATGGCCAATTTTTTTCCACTTGTGCGGTTAGGGTCAGCGGTCAGCGGATTTTCCAGAAAAATCCCCGCCGAAAATCCGGAATCTTGGGCCTGTGATCTGGAAATCGAAGTCTAATCACAAGTCAAGGGGCATACTAAGAACTGATTATAACGCTTTTCGGGGAGGCCGCCTGCCCGTGAGCGTGCCCGTGAACGTGAGCGTGCCCGTGAACTTGAACGTGAACGTGAACGTGAACGTGAATGTGAACTTGAACGTGAACTTGAATGTTCATTTGTGGGCAAGTTCGAGTTCAAGTTCAAGTATAAGTTCAAGTTCAAGTTCAAGTTCAAGTTCAAGTATAAG
>JAOZRQ010000076.1:12365-17531 GCA_029940115.1 Desulfobacterales bacterium | reverse complement strand
GAACTGCAAACTTTTTCGTCTCAAAAAAGTGTAAACCGATGGATGAAGGATGCCACTTTTTTGCATTAAAGTACGTCCAAAATTTGTGTGCAGGACAAAAAAAACGGGAACGGCGAGAAACCCGGCTTTTTCCCAAACGGGCCGACTTCCCGACTGCAAGAAAAAGCCGGGTTTCTTTCCCCAATCATTTTTTTGTCATCAAACTCTCAACTTTCAAGACATTTTTTCATGGGATGATAAAAAAAGTGCTTGGCATGAGAATGAGAAAACTGAACATGATATAAGGAATTCAGAAAAAACGCATTGTCCCGGAAAGGAGCGGAAAGGGAGTGCTGAAATGAGCCCCCAGGCGATATTTCAGCCCGCTGAAACGCTAAAATATCGCCTAGGGGCTCATTTCAGCACTCCCCTGAGAATTCTCATGGGATAATGCCAAAATCAGGTGTGGAGCCGACACAAGAGTTGGTGCCTGTATATCAATCTTGGGTTAATTTGTCAACACTTTTTTTGATATCCATCGGGCTGGATGGGAAGGCGAAATCCCTCTTGATGTGACATTTTGAAAGGTGGGAGCCACAGGGATGGTTTGCAAGAAGGAGACGGATCCTTTTCTTATAAACCATCCGTGTGGTCATAATGAGCAGAAGAGAGGATCAGAACGTATAATCAACGGAAAGATCACCGATCTGTAGCACGATCTGCCCCTCCGCGTCTGGATACTGATCCTGATACTCCTTTTTCAAGGGCGTCAGATCAAAGCTCAGTTCCTCTGTGATGTAGGCATCGCAGAGATCATTGTTGCCGTTGTGCGCGATCTCGATGCCGGCCTGCACGGGAAACGATTCCATGAAAAAATTCCATGCAACCAGCTTGAACTCGTGATCCTCACATCCGCCGCCGTATGAAACCGTCAGCCGCAGGGTGTCCCCGTCGGTGACGGCCTCTTCGATGGCACACGGGTCGGTTACCCACGCTTCAGGGTCATCCCCGTTGGACAAGGTGATGGGAAGGATATCCGGATCATCAGCCGTGGGATCATCTGAGGCAACGGTGACCGTGTCCAGCACATCATAGTCGTCCTTTCCCTCTGTCTTCACCTTCACCGTATATTGACCCATAGCAAGGCCGTCAAACGCGTAATTCCCGTCGTCGTCTGTCTCCGAGGCGTTGACGAAGTTGCCGGCACTGTCGAACAGCAACACCACATCGCCCGGGGAGACCACGCCGGCCATGTCGCCAGTGTTCTCCTCCTCGAGAGAGATGTCGTGGGTGACATCGCTCCCCGCAATGGTCACTTCGCCCTCATAGTATCCGAAGACGCTCCAGAGGGTGATGGTGTAGGTTCCGTCCCACAGCCCGGAGAGCCGGTACCCGCCCTTCCGGCTTGTCATCGCGCTGACGCCGAGGTCCTCGTTGAACACCTCCACCCAGACTCCGGGCAGGGTCCCGCCTTCCGAGTCTGTCACCACGCCGGAGATGCTGTATCCTGCGGAGAGATTCAGGGTCCCGATGTTTTTGCCCGCATCCATGGGCAATTCCCCTGCCGCGGCCCAGTTGCCGACCAGTTCCCCGGATTCCGCATCATAAAAGGATTTCACATACCCGTCCGCGTACACACCGATTTTATAGTTCCCCGCGGGAAGCTCCATGGAGAAGTCCCCGTTTCCGGAGAGTTCCGCGTTCCCCCATCCGCCGGTCTTGCTCCACGCGTCTATCCATACAAAGGTCTTCTCATCCGCTGCCAGACCCGCGATGGTTCCGGAGAGGGTGTGCATCTTGATGGCGTCGAACGCGAAGTTGACGCCGGTGGCCGATTCCTTGGAAAGATCAATTCTGGTGGCACCCTCCCAAGACATCACTTGGTCATAAAAGAGGTTCATTCTGCCTGCATATGCGCTGACCACATAGTCGGCCCCATTGCCAAGCCCCTTGATCTCATAGACCGCTTTTCCGTCGGCATCGGGTTTGACTTCCACATATCCGCTGTCCCACGTCGTCTCACTCCACGCATGGACCGAGACCCGCCGGTTCGTATCCGCGCCAGTGATGGTTCCGGAGATGCGCTTCCCTTCGGACACGACAAAGTCAACATCATCCGGATCCGTGCTTGTGTCCACGCCGGTTCTCACCTCGGTGGCATACCCCTCGGGCCGGAAGGTGACGATGAAGTCATCCGCGGAGGCAAGGCCAGTGATGGTGTAGCGGACCGGCTCGCCGGTTCCTCTCACGGCGATGTTGCCCCAATTTCCTTCTCCTCCCCATCCGGTTCCGCAAAAGTCGGAATACATCATCGCCTTTTCTTCCACCGGAAGCGGTTCGATCCAGCGGCCCCCGCTGACCTCCCGCCGGGCCTCGATCCATGCCCATTCGTCTTTGCCGAGGCCGGTGATGGTTCCAGAGATGGTCTTGCCTTTTGAGAGTGCCAAGTTGATGTCGATGGGGTTTGTGGACGCATCGACAAACTCCGCCTTGTCCCAGTCGGAGACGGTCCCTTCCGCAGTGTGATAGCCGCCGATGTGGCCCTCTGCCTGAATGTAAACCCGGAAATCCGCAACCGGACTCAGGCATTTGATCTCGTAGGTGACATCATCCCCGGTTCCGACCACATTGGTCCCCCCATGAGATCCGGCAGTGTCACTCCATGTGTTGACATACGCATAGACCCCGCGAGCAAGGCCAGTGACGGTTCCGCTGATGGTGTTGCCCATGCTCATGGTGATATCCACGCCAGTCGCATCCCCGTCCATGGTGCTGACCAGGACCGCCTGATCCCATGAGACCGGAACAGACCCCGGGCCGCCGTAATATCCGCCAATATATCCCTCGGCATGGACCCAGATCCGGAAATCCTTGGCATCGACAAGGCCTGACAGGGTGAACTTGGCCGTGTCGCCTTCCGCGACCACCTCGGTGCCCCCTTTGCTCCACACGGTGTCGCTGTGCGCGTCCATCCAGACCCTGTCCCCTTCGGACAATCCGGAGAGTGTGCCGGAGATTGTCTTTCCGGTGCTCAATTCGATCTTCACGTCTTCCGCGCCGGCCTCAAACAGGGCGGCCTCCTCATGGTCTCCGAGTGTGCCATCATCCCGGACATGACCGTTCAGATAGCCCTCTGCCCAGACATTGATCCGGTAATCCGCGCCTTCCCCAAGGCCGCGTATCTTAAAGCGGACATCCGAGCCGGTTCCGGTCACTTGGGTGTTCCCCCAACCCCATCTCGATTCGCTCCACACCTCTATGTGGGCGGTGTCTCCGGCTTTCAGCCCGGAGAGTGTGCCGGATAGGGAAGGCCCCATCTTCAGGGTGAAATCTATGCCGGTGACATCCCCGTTGCTCGCGTCTATGGGGGTCGCTTTCTCCCAGTCTGACGCATCCTTATAATAGATGGTTCGGTAAATGCCGTTGCCGGATACGCTTATCCGGTAATCCGAGGCCGGATAGACCGATATCTCATAATTTCCCTCTTTGTCTGTGCTGGCGCCGTACCATAGCGGTTCGGGGAAGATAAGCTCATCTTCCGGATACTCCTCCTTGATCCGGCCGTCCTCATCTTCGAAGACCTTGTCCAGGAAGAGATGGCCTGTGCCCGCGTTCACCCATATGTCGGGGATCGGATCACCCGCCTCATCGGTCACCCGGCCGGAAATGATGTGGCCCGCGTCGAATATGATGTTGATCTCCGTGTCAGAAGTGGCATCCACGAGAGTGGCCTCGTTCCAGCGGGGCGACAGGGACCCATCCTGACCAGAGGTTGTCAGGGGGCTGTCATCCCCGGCCTTCCAATAGCCGCCGATGAAGCCGTCCTTCCAAGGCCAAGCGCTGATCCGGTAACCTTCGCCGGGAGGGATGATGATGGAGAAGTTTCCCGCCTCATCCGTTGAGGTGCCGCCCCATCCCCCGGGCAGATCCGAGGAGGCATCAATCCAGAGGTCCTGAACCGGTGTGCCATCCTTGTCAATCGCCTTGCCGTATATTTTGGAACCGGTTTTCAGGGTGATGGTGATGCCGTTGAGGCCATTCTCTCCCACTTCCATGACGGTCCGTTCGGCCCAGTCGTTTGTGGTGCTCCCGGTCCACTCGCCATCGGTCCCCGGGTCCGTTCCGGAACCGCCGTCCGCGTCTTGGAAGTATCCCCCCAGACCGTTTGAGTCGGTTGCTCCCCGGGTGTTGACAAACAAGTCATACTTGTACCCTTGCGCCACCGATATGGTGAACTCGCCGTTCTCATCGGTCTCTCCGCCACCGCCGACGAATTTCTCCATGAAGCAGTCATCCATCTTATCCACATCATCCATCGGGTCAATCTCGCCATCCATTCCCGGCATCCATTCGGCGCAATCGTCTTGAAACTCGCCCTCGGCGTTGACCCAGACCCCTTGAAGCGGATGGCCATCGGGGTTCTTGATCACGCCGCTGATGGTCACATAAGTCCCCTTGTCATCGAAGTCATCAAAGAAGATGTCTCCGTCTCCAAAATCACCATCAGGCATATCTATAGACGTGATGTCCACATCTGTGAACCTGTCACCCCAAAAATCACCATCAGGCATATCTGTAAGCCAGTCACCCGCTTTGTCAAAAAACAGGCTGTCGTCAGCATCACCGTCGGAGGTGACCTCACCAACATCAGCAAATTCCATGTCTGCATCAAACGCGATGATCATATCATCAGCGTCGGCCCATTCATTCACCTCAAACGCGGTGGGCGCGGCGATGGTGAACGCCATCGCGGATCCACCGGTCATAAAAACCATCAGGCAGAGCGCGATTGCGATTTTTTCAAAATTTCCGAAAAATCCTGTCTTCATTTTGTTGTTCCTCCATGTAAAAAGAATTGACAATGTCTCCATCCATCCCTTTCTTTCCATTCATCCATGGCTTTCTTTCATTTCAAACTGACTGAAAAGATGAGGAAGAGTGCCCGCCTTTCTCTGAAATCGAATCTTTCCATTTTTTTCATCCTCCCTTCGAACCGTCATCTTGATGTTTGTCTTAACAGACACTTGAATGGGGAAATTCTTTCACTTGAATGGAGAAATTCTTTTTTTTTCTGCTGTATGCAGTACAAAAAATGGGCAGGCAAGAACCCGGGTTTTTTCCAAATAGGCCGTTTCTTACAAACCATCCTTGTGGTTGACATCAGGGTATTGGCTCATTGGAACGACA
>JAOZRQ010000076.1:0-12265 GCA_029940115.1 Desulfobacterales bacterium | reverse complement strand
ATCCTTGTGGTTGACATCAGGGTATTGGCTCATTGGAACGACAAGGATGGCTTATGAGAAGGAGCTGTCCCGGATTCTTCTTACAAACCATCCTTGTGGTTGACATCAGGGTATTGGCTCATTGGAACGACAAGGATGGCTTATAAGAAGGTGACGGTTTCGGCTGTCCGCCGGATGGCGGGGGATCGGGAGTCCCGACCATGGAAATTCCCCCATTTTCAGGTCGTGACACCCATGAATCCCTGTGATTCCCTGTTTGGAAAGGCTTCAGGGGGATCTGATCAGATTTCAGGAAACCTTTAAGCAGTTGACGTCATGGTACCGCAACCAGGAAACCAAGTTTTTTGAGAAAACTTGGTTTCTCTCGTGTAGCGAGTGTCATCGGCTACATGTCACTGACCACCGTGGCATAAATGATGATGACCGGATCAACCGGCACATCCTCATAAGATCCGACCGTTTGGGTGGGAACCGCCTTTATCGCGTCCACCACCTCCTTCCCTTCGACCACTTCGCCGAAGACCGCGTAGCCCCATCCGTCCTCGGTCGTATCGGTATGGTTGAGGGAGGTGTTGTCCACCACATTGATGTAAAACTGGGACGTGGCCGAATGCGGGTCGGTGGTTCGGGCCATGGCAACGGTATAAATGTCATTCGACAGGCCATTGTCCGCCTCGTTGATGATCGGATCCCGGGTATCCCTCGGATTCATGTCCGAGTCGAATCCGCCCCCCTGGATCATGAAATCCCCGATGACCCTGTGGAAAATGGTGCCGTCGTAGAATCCCTCGGCCACATACTGGAAAAAGTTGTCAACCGTCACCGGTGCCTTTTCGCTGTTCAGCTCCAGGAGAATGTCCCCCATGTTCGTCACCAATCTCACAAGGTTCTTGTCTGACGGCTGATCATCCCCGAAATTCTCAATCTTCACCGGTTCCACCGGATCAGCCAGATCAAATCCGAAAATCTGGGAATAGAAATAGAGTTCCGCGTCGAGACTCCGTTTGATGTTCTCTGCTTGGCGGAATCCGTGTTGCTCGCCTTCAAATTCGAGATAAGCATAAGGGATCCCTTTCCTTTCCAGTGCGTCCACCATCATCCGCGCCTGATTGGGCGGAACAACCGGATCGTCGGACCCTTGGAACAGGATCACCGGACAGGAGAGGTTGTCGGTGAAGTGGATCGGGGAGCGGTCATAATACGGACTTCCAGGCTCCACCGGTTCGCTGAAGGGGCCGATCAGTGTGTCGAGATAGCGGGACTCAAACTTGTGCGTGTCCCGGGCCAGAACCTCCAAGTCGCTGATGCCGTAGTAGCTGGCACCGGCTTTGAAGAGTGTCTTGAATGTCAGCGAGGCCAAGGTCGTGTAGCCCCCCGCGCTTCCCCCACGGATGGCGAGCCGGTCAATGTCCGCCTCATCATAACTGGCCAGATATTCCGCGCCGTTCACCGCGTCATTCACATCCACGATGCCCCAGTTGCCATTGAGACGTTGCCGGTATTCCCGGCCATAGCCGGTGCTGCCGCCGTAGTTCACATCGAAAAAGGCAATCCCCCGGCTGGTCCAGTATTGGATCCGCAGATCAAGCCCGGTTGAGGCCGCGCTGGTGGGACCACCATGGGTCGATACCACGAGGGGCGGATTTTCGCCCATGGAAGCCTTGTACTCCAGACTGGTCGGCGGATAATAAAGCCCGTAAGCGTCAAGCCCCCCCTCAGTGGGGAATGTCACGGGTTGGGGCGTGGCAATGTAACCGACATCAAACGTGATATCCTTGGAGACCTGCAACGTCTCAAATTCTCGGGAATCAATGTCAAATCGGACCACCGATGGGGCCATGCTCGGCGAGCTCGCGATGAAGACCGCCTTTCCCGGCACGGATCGGAGATATTCGATCTCGGTGTAAGGTGTGTCAAGGGTCTCGAACGTATTCCCTGTCGTGTCGATGATCCCAAGATGCCAGAGGCCGTCCTGGGTGTAAGTGCATACGATGCGATCTGCCGACTCAACGGTGTAGGTGGTCCAGCCAAAGAGCCACTGGGGCAGGCCGAACTCCGCGTCCATGGGAGCAAGCGGTTCCACCGCGTCGTACGGCCAGCGGTAGAGGTTCCACCAGTTGGTCCGGTCCGAAACAAAGTAGAGGGTCCCATCCGGTCCCCATTCCGGCTGGAACACGGATTCACTCACGCCTCCGGCCACAAGGGTGTAGTTGGAGACGGATCTCCCGTCGGCTGAAAGATCGGCGACCCAGAGATCCGTCCCGTCCCAAGGCATGTTCGGATGATTCCACGCCAGCCAGGCGAGCCTGGATCCGTCGGGACTGATGCGAGGCGTTGAGTAGAAATCCTCGCCTGAGACCAGAATCTGGACATCATACGGGTCTGTCAGGGTCAGACTGACAATGGTGTTTGTCTCTTCCTGATCCGGGATCGTGTGATCTTCTCTCACACAGATCATGCGTCCCCGGGTCGAATCAATCACGCCGTCAGCATAGCGCATGGCCGCCGCGGGGGTGATCGGTTCGGGTGTTTCGCCGGGGACCATTCGGTAAATCCGCTGATCATAGTTGTCTGAACCGGGATCAAAGTTTGAGAAATAGACCACGCTGTCTGAGACGGCAAACGCACCGCCTCCGTAGCTGTGAACCAGGGTTCTCGCGTCAAAGGGGCT
This sequence comes from Desulfobacterales bacterium, assembly GCA_029940115.1. Taxonomy (GTDB): domain Bacteria; phylum Desulfobacterota; class Desulfobacteria; order Desulfobacterales; family 4be13; genus JAOZRQ01. The sequence goes on along the minus strand of JAOZRQ010000076.1, from coordinate 9,594 downwards.
CGGGTTGACATCACTGGTCCATCCGTCCATGGAGCGGCGCACGATGACGGTCCGGCCCCCTTCGTCAGGCCGACGTTCGGTCCAGTAAACATCTTCCCCATCCAACTGGATCTGACCCAGCGTGACCGACTCGGACACGATCATGTCCGAGGTGATCGGCGATTTCCAAGAGCCATAAGCGGCTTCGATTCTGTTGTCCACGTCGTCATCCCCGTCGTCCCCGTCATCCCCGTCGTCCCCATTATCCCCGTCATCCCCGTCTCCCACGTCTTCCACGTCATCTGTCTGACCATTGACATCGTCAGAAGAAGAACTGCTGTTGCACCCGCCCAGAGCGATCAGAAACGCCAAGGCCAAGGCAAGGAAAACAGACGATTTCTTGTTTAGTTCCATCTTGCAAATGTCTCCATGTTAAATTATGAAGGATGAAGGATGAACGGCCTCTCGGATTTCTCATCCGCGCGAAACATCATCATCTTCACTCCTCTGTAAATTTGAAGATTGAAACCTGCTTCAGAGTTTAAGAAGTTAAGCTTTTTCAAAAAGCTTAACTCTTGCTGAGTTTCAAGTTTCCTCCGCAGATCGTAAACTGAAATTCCTCATCACCCCCTTTCAATTGGTGTGACCAAACGCCTCTGCTCCTGCCGGACTGGGCAATCCGCCAAGTGGTCCGAATTTGTCAATCCAAACCGAGCGTGAGAGGATGGCCTTTGGTCATGCCGGAAAAATATTGTCGGCTTCCAAATTTCCATTCTTGTTTCTTTGGAACGATCTTTTTCCTGATTATAACGGAGCCCCGTTGTGGGCACCTCACATGCCCATGGGCGACGGGCATGTCCGTGCGCCCACAGGCACGGGCCTCCCCAAAAAGCGTTATAATCAGCCTTTTTCTTAAAGTCTATTCAATACATCTGATGAGTCAGAAATTCAAGAAAAATTTTGGCATCCTTAACATTTGCATGAAAAAGTGGTTTGCACTTTCCGGGTGGAAAAAGTTTGTAGTTCCGCCTTTAGGCGGTCCGACACCGCCTGAAGGCGGAACTACAAACTTTTTGGATGCTCAGATTCTCGACTTTCATCCAGAGAGACTCTTTGAGTACAGGACAAAAAATTGTAGGGTGGGGTTCCACCAATTCTGAACGAGTGAGAATTGGTAGGTGCTCCCCGAGGTTGCAGGCCGATCCCAAAAAAATATCCGATCTGTTGGAGGAGGTTGAAAAAAGCTTGACATCAAATGATGGGGTGTTAGAATAAGGCTGGTTCTAATGGTTTTTGTGGTTTCCGATACGGGCTGAAAATTGTGATCCGCGGATGAACGCGGATGGCCTGTGTGCCATCCGCGTCCATCCGCGGCTTGTCCCTCCCGTTTCAGACCGGCTTTCAGGATCGTGACCGTCTGAAATCACACGCAACCACAAAATCCGTTAGAATCAGGAACCTATCCGAAAAATAATTCGCCAGCAACAGGTTTGACCAATGGTGCCAATGTGTTCCAGGAAAAATGCGCTGTTTTTGAATATGCCATCATTTCAATATGTCAATGATTTTTCGGATAGGTTCAGGAATAAGGAAGTTGTCGGTTGTCCTGCAACAAACAATACTGATCACAACGGCTACGGGTGTCCACCTGCCCATCCTGAATTTCCATATGCGCTGATCGGAATGCCTGCCCGGTCTGGCATCCCCACCCGTTGACAAGCCATCAGGGTGTGATTGTCGCATCGGCGGCGCCAAGGCCGGGAGGCCCCTGCCATTCTCGCCTCCGAGGACGGGTCGCCAATCAGCCAATGGGGTAGGTGGGACACACCCTAAATTTTTCATGACAAACTTCGTCGTAGTGCTTCATACCAAGACAAAATACTACTGAAAAACTTTTGGCCAAGTACTTATGAACAAAACTTCGGACAGTTTTTGAAAATCAAGGATGATGAAAAAGCCAACTTGTTGAAATCATACGATTTTAATTTTTGAGTTGAAAATCGTCAGATCCAATAAAAACAGTGGGTTACAAAAAGTGTCCGAAGTATTGTATGAACTGACAACAAACAATGGACATAAAGAAAGGAAAGAGATATGCAGCTTGACGCAAAGATTCCGGGAGGCCCTCTCAAAGAAAAATGGGACCGGCACCGCTTTGAACTGAAGCTGGTGAATCCCGCCAACAAACGGAAGTTCGACATCATTGTTGTGGGCACGGGTCTTGCCGGGGGTTCGGCATCCGCGTCGCTTGCCGAACTCGGGTACCATGTGAAAACCTTCTGCATTCAGGACAGCCCCCGCCGGGCCCACAGCATCGCCGCCCAAGGGGGAATCAATGCAGCCAAGAATTATACCAATGAAGGGGACAGCATCTGGCGCCTCTTTTATGACACCGTGAAAGGGGGCGATTTCCGGGCAAGGGAGGCGAATGTCCATCGTCTGGCCCAAGTGAGCAACACCATCATTGACCAGTGCGTGGCCCAGGGGGTTCCCTTTGCCCGGGACTACGGGGGACTGCTCGCGAACCGCTCCTTTGGCGGCGCGCAGGTCTCCAGAACCTTTTACGCGAGAGGCCAGACCGGACAGCAACTCCTTTTGGGCGCGTACAGCGCGTTGTCCCGTCAGGTCGGGGCAGGAAAAGTGGAACTCTTCCCTCGGCGGGAGATGCTCGACATCGTGCTCATAGACGGCCAGGCCAGAGGAATCGTGGTCCGGAACCTGGTGACCGGCGAAATCGAATGCCATGCGGCCCACGCCGTGGTGCTCGCGACCGGGGGGTATGGGAATGTATTCTTCCTCTCCACCAACGCGATGGGGTCCAACGTGACCGCGGCCTATCGCGCGTACAAGCGCGGGGCCCTCTTTGCCAACCCCTGCTTCACCCAGATCCACCCCACCTGCATCCCGGTGCATGGGACCTACCAGTCGAAGCTGACCCTCATGAGCGAGAGCCTCAGAAACGACGGCAGGGTGTGGGTTCCCAAGAATCCCGGGGACACCCGGCCCCCGCATCAGATCCCGGAGTCGGAGCGGGACTATTATCTGGAGCGGAAATACCCGAGCTTCGGGAACCTGGTCCCCCGGGATGTCGCCTCCAGGAACGCCAAGGCCCAGTGCGACCAGGGCAAGGGCGTGGGGCCGACGAAGCTGGCGGTTTACCTCGATTTTTCGGACGCGATCAGACGGGACGGCAAGGATGTCATCGAGAAGAAATATGGCAACCTCTTCGAGATGTATGAGAAGATCACCGCGGATGACCCTTATGAGACCCCGATGATGATCTATCCCGCGGTGCATTACACCATGGGCGGCCTCTGGGTGGACTACAACCTGATGAGCACGATCCCGGGGCTCTTTGTGATGGGCGAGGCCAACTTCTCGGATCACGGCGCGAACCGCCTCGGTGCGAGCGCGCTCATGCAGGGGCTTGCGGACGGGTACTTTGTCATCCCCTACACCATCGGCGGGTACATCGTCGGCGAGTCCTTCACGGAGATCACGGCCGACCATCCCGCGTTCAGGGACACCGTCAAGGAGGTGAACGCGAAGACTGACAGGCTCCTCTCCATCAGAGGAAAGCGGACCGTTGACGACTTCCATCGGCAGCTCGGCCTCGTCATGTGGGACCACTGCGGCATGGCGAGGACCAACGAAGGGCTGGAGAAGGCGAGGAAGATGATCCAGGAGATTCGCGGGGAGTTCTGGGAGAATGTCCGGGTTCCGGGTTTGAACGAGGAGTTCAACCAGAGTCTTGAAAAGGCGGGCCGGGTCGCGGACTTCCTGGAGTTCGGGGAGCTGATGGTCATGGACGCGCTGGCCCGTCAGGAATCGTGCGGGGGCCATTTCAACGAGGCCTACCAGACCGAGGAGAACGAGGCCATGCGGGATGACGAGAACTTCTGCCACGTGGCCGCGTGGGAGCATGCCGGCGATGACAAGGAGCCCGGACTTCACAAGGAACCGCTGACGTTTGAGAACGTCAAACTGACCCAGAGGAGCTACAAATAATGTCGTCAAGGACCATCAACCTGACCCTGAAAGTCTGGCGGCAGAAGTCGTCCAAGGACCGGGGGAAATTTGAGACATATGAGGCAAAGCAGATATCCACGGACATGTCCTTCCTGGAGATGCTTGACGTGGTCAATGAGCATCTGACCCTTGAGGGGAATGAGCCGATTGCCTTTGACCATGACTGCCGGGAGGGGATCTGCGGCATGTGCGGCACGGTGGTGAACGGTCGCGCACATGGTCGTGAGAGGGGGACCACCCTCTGCCAGCTGCACATGCGGCATTTCTCGGACGGGGACGCGATCGCGATCGAGCCGTGGCGGGCACGGGCGTTTCCGGTCATCCGCGATCTCGCGGTGGATCGGGGCGCGTTTGACCAGCTCATCCAGGCCGGCGGCTACGTCTCCGTGAACACCGGGGGCGCGCAGGATGCGAACAACATCCTCGTTCCCCAGGAGGTCGCGGAGAAGGCGATGGACGCGGCCGCATGCATCGGCTGCGGCGCGTGTGTGGCCTCCTGCCCCAACGCATCAGCCATGCTCTTTGTGGGCGCGAAGGTCTCCCAGTTGGCCCTGCTTCCCCAAGGGAAGCCCGAGGCGGCCCAGCGGGCCATCTCCATGATCCGGAAGATGGACGAGCTCGGCTTCGGCAACTGCACCAATGAGACCGAATGCGAGGCCGAATGCCCCAAGGAGATATCCATCTCCAACATTGCCCGGCTGAATCGGGAATATCTCAAGGCGGGACTCTTCTCGACTGTGGAGTAGGCGGTTCAGACTTCCGAAGGTTGGGAGACTTCGGGAGTCTTTTTTTGTCTGTGGCCCAAGTTGAGCGATCCCTGTCTGAACATGGATCCCGCCTTGGAATCTCAGATGTTCGGCCTCTCATTCATTGGATGAGGCGGCGTGTATTCCTGTCACGGGTCCCAGAGGAAGTGCGATTATCAGAACAGGATGGATTTACAAACCCGGATCGTACGTTCCCGAACTTACGACATTGTTTGTCAAATAAAAGGAGGGGCAAGATGATGAAACTGCATGAGATAATAAAAGTAAGAAAGGATATTCCCGAAGAAAACCTGAGGCAGGGAATGACAGGTGTTATTGTAACTATTTTTCACGATCCCTGTCTTGCATACGAAGTGGAATTTTGCAATGACAAAGGAGAAACCATTATAGAAACCGCCTTACTGCCAGAACAGATAGAATCGGTTTCTCAACCAAAGGAAGCCCGGACAAAAGAACAATTTGTACAAGCTGCCTTTGCCGCATAAGTATCTGAATATGGTTTAAGGAGATGAAAATGAATGAGACCGTTACCCTTGAACTCCCGGAGGCCATTGCCAGCAAGGCCAGGGCATTGGCCGCCGTAACCCGGTGCCACTACAAAGATGTGCTGTCAGAGTGGATTGGACACTCCCTCACGGAACTTCCTGTGGAATTGTTGTCTGACGAGCAGGTGCTGGCCTTGTGTGACATGCAGATGCCCTCCGGACAGCAGGAGGTTCTCAGCGATCTTCTGGCCCGCCACGGGAGGGACAGCTCAGTGAGACAGAGACCCATGAATTGGACAGACTGATGCAGGTCTATCGGCAGGGCCTGGTACGCAAAGCCCGGGCCTGGAAAGTGGCTGTTGATCGGGGTCTGAAACCGAGTTTGGGCGGAGAGGCATGACCCGGATTCATATTCCCATAAATGTGGAACGCCGCGTCCGGGCTTCCGCCCGGAACCGTTGCAAAGCACATTTAAACAATTGGATCAGACACCTGTTGACTCAAGTATTTTAAGAACTGGATCAGTTACAGCCCATGAAGGCTATCAGTTGGATCTTCTCAACAGAACCAAGATCGGTCCGATAGAACACGTCTTTTAAGGAGGGGCGATATGCTGAAAATCGAGGCAGATATCTATCTGAAATCAGAAAAAGACGGGGGGATGAGCAAACCTGGCTTTCCCGGAATGCAACCCTCGTTCAAAATCGGGAATGAACTGATTATGTGCCGGATCTACCCGATGGGGAATCAGAAAGAAATGCGACTCGGAACAAAATCTTATGTATCAATTGTGCTTCCTTATGGTGAAAAATTTATCGAAACAATCCGGCCCCATTATGGTTTTATGCTTAACATAGGTGGCAAAACTATCGGACAGGGTGTTGTGAAAAAGACAGTTTCGATGAGGAAAAATCCGTCTTGTATCATGAAAGAATTACTCACTCTTTACAGACCTGTGGGAAAGGCAGAATTTGAGAAGATAAAGAAGGCTGCATCAAAAGCATTTCCGCCGAGATTGCCCGGACAGCCGATATTTTATCCGGTGCTGACCTATGAATATGCGGCTCAGATCGCAAGAGACTGGAACACAAAAGACAAAATATCCGGCTTTGTCGGATATGTGACGATGTTCAGGGTGAGAGTGGATTATCTGAAAAAATACGATGTGAAAACTGTCGGAGGCAACAAACACAGGGAATATTGGATACCCGCAGAGGATATTGGCGAATTCAATGCGAATATAGTGGGTGAGATTGAAATAATTGAAAAGTTCATCCCCGCGTCTCACACTTGCACGGATTATGTGTGACAAAGGATTTTCATCGCAGCCCGCCAATCCTTTTTCACACACAATCCGTGCAGACAGATATGCCACGGATTGGCGACAAGCAGGGATTTTCCGCCATTACACATCATCTGCATGGAAGCTGCTGATGAGTTTGGTAAAAAGACAGGAGGAAACATAATCAATGGCAAGAGAATTTGAAGATTATCTGAAAGACATATCAGATGCCATGGAAAAAGCGCAGATGTTTGTCGCCAAGATGAACTATGAAGAATTCATAAAGGATGACAAACCGAGCAGGGTGGGCAAAATCCCGTTTCGGCCTTTTGTCTATATCTCGTAACAACACGGGATTTTGCCCACCATTTCTTTGCCATCACGGCTAGGGATAAAATGAAGAGAATGATGAATCGTTGATCGGAGACAGTTATGCAAACCATCGATTTTGAAACAACAATACACAATGGAATCATCACGCTTCCGGAAAAGTGCAAAACTTGGTCGGAAAAGGAGGTTCGGGTCATTGTACTTTATAAAAGCACCGTGTCCCCGACCATCGGTAAACCTCGAAAACCACATCCCGCCATTGCCGGCAAAGGAAAGACGATAGGAGACCTGATCGTCCCGGTTGCGGACGAAAGCGATTGGGAGTGTTTGAAATGATTGTTCTCGACAGTCACATCTGGTTTTGGTGGATAAATCAGGAGCATCACAGATTTCCGACTTTACTGCTTCACCAAATCGAAAACGCAGATCGAGTCGGCGTATCTCCGGTTTCCTGCTTTGAACTTGCTTTGGCGCACAAAAAAGGCCGACTTGAACTTCCGATTCCGCCTTCTGAATGGTTCGGACTGGCTTTACACGGATCCGATGTTGAGCTATTGCCTTTCAGCGAAGAAATTGCCTTGTGTGCAGTGGGTTTGACCGATATTCATCGTGATCCGTTTGATCGGATCATTATTGCAACGGCATTGCAATTGGAAGCTCAACTTGCCAGCCTGGATGGTCTTTTTGGTTCGTACCCTGAACTCAACGGATGTTTGCTTTCGTAAGGCTGTCACGGAGGAGGGCCTGCACTGGTACATCCGTGAACAGGTCATAAAGGAGGCCCTACAAACATCGGAAGTCCAGTCTGATATAAATATCTGCACGGGTTAGCTGATAAGCAGGGATTTTTCCGCCATTGCACATCATCTGCATGGATTGTGTGTAAGCAAGGATTTTTTTATTGCAGTCGTGCGTCAATCCTTTTCTTACACATAATCCGTGTAGACAGATATGCCACGGATTGGCGACAAGCAGGGATTTTCCGCCATTGTAGAGGATAGGAAGGCTATGAAGGCTCTTATAAACGAACCCCCCACTTTTCATAGGAGAATGTAATCCTCTGTTTATATTCAAATAGCATAAGCAGACCCGTATTGCTTAATTTAGGATCGGGCAGAAACCCGATGAGCGGATCTGTAAACATTGACATAATAAAGAATCCGGGTGTGAGCATAGTGGCAGACGCAAACAGCCTGCCATTCAAATCCGAAGTTTTTGGTGAGGCCCATGCAATCAATCCTTACGGATTCAATCCGGTAAATCCGGAAACAGCAAGAGTGCTGAAACCGGACGGAATCCTGAAAGTGACAGGAACCGCAAAAAATCCGTTTTCCGCACCTTTGTCACCGTCTCAGGCAATCGCTGCCGGTTTTGAAATAGCAGAAGCCGGACCAATGCAGGATACACATCGCTTCGGAGTCCAACGTACAACATCTGGCGGAGTCCTGAACACATCAGCCTCGGCCACAACTGTTTACAGAAAATTGCCATAAAACAGGTGAGATATGATTACCATTGAAGAAATTATGACATATCTGGTCAGGAACCGTATCCCGGTTTTGCCGGCAGCCTCATTGGCGGAAGTCTTTGACAGACTGATCTGGTGTCTGGCTGACAACGGCAAGGGAATACTTGAAGCAAGAAAGGACTGGCTGGAATGCGATGACCCGGCGAAAGTTGAAGTTGCTCTTAATATGTCGGAAACCTTTCCCTGTGACACCCGTGAGGAAATGGTGGAACTGTTTGATAAAATTACTGGTAAATGGCCCAATATGGCCGACAGATGTGATGAAATAATCAGGATGTGGGATCAGCAGTTTTCAAATCATTCTCAAAAATCTGTGTGGGCAGAAGCCAGAACCCCGAAATTCCGTGGAAAGACCTGGCCGGGATGAGAGATATTCTCATTCATCGGTACTTCGGCGTTGATCCAGAAACTGTATGGACGGTGGTGAAGGAGGAGATTCCCCGTTCGGAATTCCGCTTGAGAAAAGAGAATGCGAATATGAAACAGATTGAGGACCATCTTCGGCAAAAACTTGATATCTTTCAAAAAAGGAGGTTTTTCGATCAGAGTTTCCAGTAAATACAAGTCTCCCACGAAATGGCGGTTGGACCCCGGAACAGATAGAGGAGGCCATAGACAGAGGAGAAAAATTCAAAGCAGAGAATATGATTAACAGAGAGAATCCTGCAACCCGCTATGTTCATCCGGAAACAGGAAAATCTGTCGTCATTGACGACATAACAGGAGAAATCATCCATGTCGGCGGAAAAAATTTCAAATATTAAGACAGAAGTCATCTACATTCCCTTGCTGAATGAGGGAACACCTGTTTTTCGTCCTGCCGGAGGGCTTCGGCTCGGCAAAAATATGTTCAAAGTCCTCGCGACTGAGGAATATGACCCTGAAGACGAAGAATGGGAATTTCCACCGGAAACAATTGTCAGATGTGGAAAGGAGTTCAGAAACGGAGAAAAGTTGTTTATTGCCAAAGCAAAGGTGGCAAGTCAGGTGAATCGTAAGCAGAATGGATAAATAAGATGCCACCAAATACGGACGACACGAACCCGAAAAAAATATACTTCGACCTGCCCTCTGTTGTTAAATCCGCAAAAGGCGTTGAAGGGGAATTCACGGATCCGAGATACAGCTGCAGAATAGACACAAACAAGGTCGCACAGGGAGAGGGCGGTTTTCACATTCATATCTTTCGGGAAG
>JAOZRQ010000920.1 GCA_029940115.1 Desulfobacterales bacterium | reverse complement strand
CTCGCAAGGCAGGCTTTGCACTCCGAGCTGACAAGGATTATGTTGAAAGCTCTAGACACAGAACTTCCAGATATGCCGCTCTTGATTGCAGGATGATTTTTCATCAAAGATCGCCGTTTGAGAAATCCTTTGAGGGGCCGAGTCATCAGAGAACGGGTATGTCAATTTTTTTGAGTTTCCTCAGCGGGTTTACCGGCATCTTCACTTTCATGAAGGATCGTCGAAAACTTTTGTTAATTCAGGGGCACCAAGCATGTCATTCCAGGCAAAATCGGAAAGTCGCTTCAGGATTTTTCGATTTTGACCCGGAATCCACCAGCAAAGTTTGTAGTTCCGCCTCTCGGCGGTGTGACACCGCCGAGAGGCGGAACTACAAACTTTTCCCCTCGCTTTTCCCCGCCAGTTCACAACATTTTACAAACTTCCCAGAACAGTGCATAAAGATCCATTTGATCGCCTGATAATCTGACAGGCAATCAATGAGAATATTCCGCTGATATCAAAAGACGAGAAAATTCCTGAATACCAGGAGCATTCCAGCGTTAATGGAGAAACAGGATGTCATTTCATGAATATAGGAAATACTCATCAACTGAATTGGAAACCATTTTCAAGGTGAGCATATTCGCAGACGGGGATCTGTTTGGCGATTTCACCTCGGGCGGCAACGATTATCCGGATTTGCAGGCAAGAGTGGATATGATGGCATCCCGCATCAGCATATCCACAGATGCGAGCAACGAAGCCACACGGAGTAGCCTGTTGGTCTCACATACGTTGTGGGAGGCTGTCGCGGCATATGACTTGGGCATCTTTTTTGAACCATCTGTGGAGATCAGCCAAGAGGAGACACCCGATTTGCCGCATCCCCTAAACGGCAAGTACGACTGCTGTGTCAATTTGAGTAAGATTGACTTTGTCTCACCCATCATCGCAGTTGTCGAAGTCAAGCCGACACAAATTGCCTCGGGTCTGGGGCAGTGTCTGGCTGAAATGTATGCGACGCTGAGAAAGTTTGATCAGAATAGCGTACATGGTGTCATCACAGATGGTGAGGTGTGGAAATTTCTGTTGTTGGAGGATGCGGTACTCACCATTGACAAAAAAGGGTACCACATTGGCCATGTGGCGGGCATTGTTGATCGGGTTGGCTATCTCGGCGAGAAGTTCAGACAATAGCGTTCAAGTTTAAGTCCAAGTTTAAGTTCAAGTTCAAGTTTAAGTTCAAGTCCAAAGACCCGAAAATAGCCCGGCAATTCATTGCCGGGAAACCAATTCAAACAAGCGTTCTTGTCCGTAGGGACAACTGAAAATAGCCCGGCAATTCATTGCCGGGAAACCAATTCAAACAAGCGTTCTTGTCCGT
>JAOZRQ010000075.1 GCA_029940115.1 Desulfobacterales bacterium | reverse complement strand
ATGCTATTCGGAGAGCATATCTGAAACAAAAAAAATGCAGACATGAGTGAGACAAGATGTTGAGCCATGAACGCAGGTATGAAAATTTCAGGCTGACAGGTTTTCCGGCTTCTATCCAGTAGCGGGCATAATCAAGCCGCTTTCCTTTTTTCGGGATTGCGAAGCGGACAGGCATCGCCCCCGCGGCTGATGAGTGGCCTGCTGCTGTCATCTGCCCAAGAATGTTTCCGGAATCACCGATGCCTGTTCCGGCAGCAGGGGTACTGGTGGTCTCACCGGTCTGCCGTCAATGAGAGAGTGCGTAAGCCTCGCATTTTCCAAGAGTTCCATCCTGAGATACTGGCGGCTGTTGTTGCGGATACGCATTTTCATCTTGGTGATCTCTGTTCCGTCTTGTATGACAACAGTGGAAGCCTGCAAATCATCAATAAGCGTGCTGACCATCTGCAGTTCCTCATGCCGTTTGACGGTAAGCCGGATTTCGGGGATGTTGTCAAAGGAAAACGCATACAGCAGGGGATTCGGCGTAAGATTTGTGAGGTCTGGCGGAAGATCGCGAAGTGCCAGTTTTTTTGCGGTTTCCACTTTTTCCAGCTTGATGTCAAGACCTGCGGGTCCCTGTATGCCGATGGTGCCGGACATGAGTTCGGACTTGTCCGGCATGGGCATTTTTATTGCAATCGGTTTGGCCTCGTCCGCGGGGAATTGGAAATTGACTTTCACACGGGTATGATCTTTGACGAGATAACGGAGCAGAACGGCGAGGCTACTTTCTTCTCCTGGGCTGATGCGCCACTGGAGTACCGCATCTCCTTCCACACTGATGACTTCGATCTCTTTCGGAAGCCGGATGTCAATCCGGTCCGTTTCGCCTTCAAGAACATCCACATCAAAAACGGAGAGTCCTGAGACAATCGCTTCCTGCACGGTGCAGAGCGTGTTCAGCCGAACTTCTGTCCGGGCTGTTTCCGCGGCACTGTGGGTCACCCTTCTTGTCCATGAGAGATCAAGTATGCCTGTCGCATCAAGATAGCCTTCAAGCAAGGTTCCGTCATCTGTTTTGCTCTCCGACACAAAGACACCGTTTGGCAATTTTGCTTCAATCTCCCTTTCAGGAACAAGCACGGAGATGTTTGTGACACCCGCTTCAGGAAGGTTGAATCTGAGCTTTCTTTCAAATCTGTCCTGCTCTCTTCCGAGAAAGAACTCGACATCTGCGATATAAATGTCCGGCTCGTTGACGCCCAGCGTGTACATCTTGGCCTCGCGCAAAAGGGAGGTTTCTTCGCCGTTGACCATTACCTTCCCAAGCGACGCTGTGCTGTCAAGCAAGGGAATGCGGAGATGCCCCCTGACATCTGAAACCTCAATTTCTGTGACAAGATTCCCTCTGAAAAGCCCCTTCCGAAACTCTCCCCTGACGGAACGTCTCATGGTGGAGAATTTAAGGGTCGGCCGCTCATCCTGCTTTACCGAACGGATTTCAGACTGCAACTGTTCCCAGAGCGAAAGCGGAATCTTCACGCTCCCATTATCAGCCCCGCAGACTGTCTCCTGCAAAAAAAACACCAGAAACAAAACAAACAGAAATTTTTTGTGCATCATCTCTTTCATCCTTCAAACTTCAAACTTCATCCTTCAGCCTGACAATCAACACATATCGGTTTTCATTTTTAAGCGAGATATGCTCCACGTCATATTTCCGTCCGGGGAGCAGGTCCGACACCACTCTCAGTTTGGGATGTATTCCTTTATGGAGGCCGACCCGTATCTCTTTGACAAACCTTCCGTTCACGCTGAGACGAGTGGGCATCCCCTTACCCAGCCGCGTATTCGGAAAATCGCAGACCACCTTTGGCGTTCCTTTTTCAAGAAAAAGTGTTTGGGGAGAATGAAAGTCGGTCAGGACAAAAATCACCTTCTCCCCGTCCGCTGTCCGCTCTACCTGGATATCTCTGATCTCGGCGGTCGGATTTGAGCCTGCGCCTTGTGCCTGATCCGGCTTGGAGAAAAGGCTCTGATGGGCCCAGCCGCTTTTGCCGTCAGGCGTTTTGATATGATGCCAATCCTCCTTGGTTTCAAGGACGGATACGGTCTCTCCCTTTTTCAATCTGAACCTGATCCCGGATCCGCGGGATGGCTCCTTCCGGACAAGGCCCACCCGAACCTTCACCTTGGCCGTATCTTCAGAACTTGGCAAAGCATCCGGGGAGAGACGCGTCTTTTCCTTTTCCCCAAGCGAAGCTTTGAGGATTTCTTCCGCCGCGTTCACCCCCGCAGATTTTCGGCCCTTTTTGATTGCAGGCTTCTTAACCGCATTCCTCAGCGATGATTTCAATTTGTCAGCGTTTTTAGTCGCCTTTTTCTCAGTGGCAGGCTTAATTACTTGGCCATAAGCTTTCCCTGTGACCCCTTTTCCCACCTTTGCGCCTTCTCTTTGTGCCTTTGCGCCTTTGTGTGAGGCATGGATTCCTGGAAAATTTTTGGCCGGATACTTCACCGCCTTTTTCTCAGAGGCAGGCTTAACCGCTTTCTCCCTCTTCATGGACGCGGTTTTTCGATAGGCAAGCGGAATCCCGGATGTTTTCATCACATTTTTCAGCGCTGATTCCAATTCTTTCGCGTTTCTGGCTGAGAAATACGCTCCACTTCCAGCTTGGGCGATACATGACAATTGCTGTCTTGCCTCCTCTGTGACATCAAAGCCGATGGCATGAATCACAAATTTCATCCCACCCTTCAGTTCCCGAATCAGTTTGCAAGGATCGCTCATGCAGGTATCCCCCCCATCGGCGATCAGAACCACCGTATGTTTCCCTTTGAGGGATTTCAGCGTCTCCGCGGCTTTCTGAAGCGAGAGGGTGATGGCGCTCATGCCTGTGGGGGTGAGGGCATGAATCTTTCTGATGAGGACTTCCGGTTCAAGCGAAGCCATGGGGAGAAGCATTTCCACATCCTTGCAATCCCCTTTGCGACGGTGTCCGTAGGCCAGCAGCCCCACATTCAGCGAGGCTGGAAGTCCCCTTATGGCCCGAGTCAGGGCATCTTTGACAATCTTCATCTTTACCCTTCCCGCCGTCCTCATCTCCATGCTGCCTGAAGCGTCAAGGATGAACAGGAGATTCTCTCCGGCCGCTTCGGTCCGTCGGGTGTTGATTAAAACCAAAAAGATGATTGCGGCAATGATGAGCGGTCTGTATCTGATGAATTTCATGACATCTCCTAGCGCTTTTAAGATCATGTTTGTAGTTCCGCCTTTAGGCGGTGCGTCACCGCCTAAAGGCGGAACTACAAACTGAGGATGGAAATCCTCCATTCCTCCTTCCTCCTTAGAAAAAAAAACTGGCCAGAGCAACCCATAAGCCGAATTCTGTCCCCGACTCAGATTACTCCGAACCGGGTAACGATCATTCCTCTGAGGACGCCCGTTGCCAAGCGTCTCTTGCAACCTACCCGGGAGCTCAGGCGGGCCACCTTCGGATTTCGGATGTTGCCATCCAAAACCATGCCGCTCCCCTATTTGGTCTTGCACCGGGTGGGGTTTACAAAGCTTCCCCAGTCACCCGGGGAACTGGTGCGCTCTTACATTAAGCTCGTTGCCCATTCCGCCGCGCACTGCCGGCAGAACAGACAAGTCATCGCCGCACCTTTTCACCCTTACCTTAGGGAAGGATGAATTCAGAAGGATGAATGTCATCTTTCATCCCTCATCCTTTCCCAAGGCGGTATATTTTCTGTTGCACTTTCCTTCGCGTTGCCACGACTCCGGGTTACGGAGCACCCTGCCCTGCGGTGTTCGGACTTTCCTCTGGCTCACAAGGACCCAGCGATCGTTCGGTCTGCTCTGACCAGACTAGGAAGTATGAAGGATGAAGTTTCATCCTTCACATTTCATCCTTCATCCTTCATATTTCACATTTGATCCTTCATCCTGAGTACAGGACAAAAAGTCGGGAATGGCGAGAAACCCGGCTTTTTCCCAAACTGGCCGACTTCCCAACTGCAAGAAAAAGCCGGGTTTTTTTGTCCTGTACACAGTCCTTCATATTTCATCCTTCATATTTCACCCTTCATCCTTCATATAGTAGATCATCCGGTCGCAGTGGGGACAGAATTTCAGGCTGTCGAGCCGCTGGAGATCATTATACATCTGCCGCGGAATGTTCATGTTGCAACCTTGGCATATGGCATCTTTCACAGGCGCGATCACACTGCCCCGTATGATCCCCTTCAACTTCGTGAGCTTTTTCATCAGCCCGGGGTCTATCTTTTTGGAAACCACTTGTCGCTCTGCATCAAGTTTGGCAAGCCTTTTTCCTGCCCGCCCCGCCTCCTGATTGATGGCCATCCGCTTCCTCTCCAGCTCTGCCTTGAGCTGGGAATATTCGTCCTTTTTCGCAACGATATGTTTTCCTGCCTGATCGATGCTGTCCAGATATTCCAGCATGTCATCTTCAAGATGAGAGGTCTTTGCCTCTGATTCCTCGATCTCCTTCAATGCGGCCTGATACACCTTGTTTGATTCGGCTGAAGCCAACTTCCCCTTGCTCTTCTCTATTTGGGAGCGATTCTCCTTCACATCAGATTCATACAGACGGTAGTTCTTGTTCATCTCATCCAGCAGTGACGATTCAGCCGCCATGGCCTGCTCAAATTCACGCAGTCTTGTGTCCAGCGCCTGAAGTTTTTCCGGCACTTTCTCAATGACGGTCTTGACACTGCCAGCCTCTGCCTCGATCTTTTGGAGCTTTATTAAGGTTTCTATCTGTTCTTTCATTTTCAGTCAATCAAAAAGTTTCTGATTATAACGCTTTTCGGGGAGACCGTGAACTTGAACATTCAGCTGCGGGCAAGTCCAAGTATAAGTTCAAGTTCAAGTTCACGGGTTCCCCTAAATCCGTTATAATCAGAAAAGTTTCAAGGTGTGCGGTTAGCGGGCAGGGGCAGCGGTCAGCGAGGATATTCCTGGAAAATCCCCTAACCGCTGACCTCTGCCCGCCAACCACACAGTTTTGGAAATTCCGAAGTTCAGACGGGGATGAACGGATCAGTTTCACGTTCATACGCCTCAACCTGAACACGGGTTCCGGTTTCATTTAGGATTCTGCTCAGACGCTCTGCCAGAATGTTGACAAGGATATGCTCTGATGCAAAATGTCCGATATCAATGAGTCCCTTCCCGGCCGCCTCGGCATCTCTTGCGTCATGATACCGCAGGTCACCGCTGACATAAACATCCGCGGCGGATGAAAAAAAGGCTTTCATCAGGCCCGAACCGCTCCCTGTGCATATGGCCACCTTACGGACAGGCATATCCGGCCGTCCCGCCATTTTCATGTGATCCAGTCCCAGTGTCTCCTTGATCCGCTGGGCAAAAGCCGCCAGTTCGGTCTCTTTTTCAAGTTCTCCGATCCGGCCGGCCCCCTCCTTGACATTCTGAATGTTGCCGGTTGAATTCCAAAGGGGGTACACATCATAAGCCATGGTTTCATAAGGATGAATCTCCCTGACATGCTTGATGAGGCCGGCAACCTCGCGTTTCGGCGCGACAAGCTCTATCCGGACCTCATCCACATGAGAGATGACACCTGCCTCGCCCATGAACGGCTTTGCCGAGGTTCCGGGCCTGAATGAGCCTTTTCCCTTGTTCCTGAATGAACAGCATGAATATTCGCCAATGCGTCCCGCGTCTGTCTGAAAAAGCGCGTCCAACGTGTTCTGCTCGTATTCAGGCGGGACATAAAAGACCAGCTTGCAAATCTTCTGCTTGATCGCTCTTCCCATGACGTTCAGGTTTTTCAGCCCGATCTTGGACCCAAGGAGGTCATTGAGGCCGTTGACTGCATAGTCGAGGTTGGTGTGGGCGGCAAATATGGCCAGTTGATGTTGAAGGGCTTCATGGATGATCGCCCCCGCGGGTGTGCTGATATCCAGAGATGTCAATGGCCTGAATATCAGGGGATGGTGGGTGATTAACAGGTCAATCCCTCTCTTACAGGCATTGGCCACCACATCGGGGGTCGGATCCAAGGCAACCGATAGTCGCTTCACCGGCCAGTTCACACTCCCCACTTGGAGGCCCGGATTGTCCCACTCTTCGGCAAGACGGGACGGTGCCAAGGTCTCCATGATTTTAATGATATCCGCTACTGTCGTATTCATTTGAGTCTTTCATTCACCTCCAAAAAGGTTTGTCGCTCCGGAGTGCAAAGCTTGCTTTGTGCGAAGCCCCAAAGCCAGCATCTCTGACTGGATACGCACAAAGCAAGCTTCGCACTCCGGACAGCTTGGCACACAAAGCACGAGCTTTGTACTAAAAAAAAACCAGGTTTTTTGGGAAACCTGGTTTACTGACAATCAGACAAATCATTGCAGAATTCTTTGAAACTGCCACATCTGTCATGGTTTGTGGCATCGGATATGTCTGATGATTCAATCTTTGTTGTGATGCTTTCAACTTCATCTCTGCTTTTACCGTATTTGTCTTCAATTAATTGATAAATTTTGTCAAGTTCAACAGCCGGATGAAAAAAGGATTTTTCAGGATCAACGAATGAAAGATCGTAATGCAGATGTTCTTCAACAAACTCAACAGTCAATTTGGAATTGATTTTGGCAAACAGATTGTACATGCCAAGCCACCATGCCTCCAATTCCATGATGGCAAAGTGAAAACTGATTTTGTCAGCATTGTCCATCTCAGCAATGGTTTCTTTCACCGCATTGACAAACGCTCCTGTCACGTTGGGATCAATATGGGTTGCCCGCTTACGATAGGCTTTTGAATACATGTCACGGAGTCCGATTATTCTTGAAAAACCTTTTTTGAACAGTTTGGCTTCTCTCCTTTTTATTTCTGCCAACACCCTGGCGTCATTTCCCACATTTGTGATCTGAAAATGGATTTTGGCATGTTCATTTGGAAATGCAAAAGGGACTTCCTGTTCAGATTCCGAATACAACCTGAGACACTCAAAGCTGACCTTTGAAATATCAATCAGGTGTGAGCATAAAAGCAAGTTTCTGACAAAAATCAGTTCACCTTCCACAAAAACCGCTATTTTTCTCATCTGCTCCTCATTATCATTATAATTTTAGAAAATAGTTTGAGGAAAAAAAGTCAAAATTGTCCAAGCCGGTCAGCTCAAATTGATCAAACACGTCTTTTGCATTCCGATAATTGTAAAAAACCGTTTTCTGCATTTCCCTTTTGATTACCGACCAATATTCCAAATCAACTTTGTTCATCACAAATTGATTGTTTGTGGCCAGTATCAGTTGCACGGATGAGTCTTTTGCCTTGTCAATCAGCAATTCGATAAGCGTGGTGGATCTTTGATAATCCAATCCCTCTCCGATATCATCAATCAAGATGCAACTCGGCACTTTTGCTGACAGGGCATAATTCAGGTGTATGATCAGAGACAGAGATCGGAACATGCCTTCGGACATTTCGTGTTGAGGTGTCCTATGGATCAAATCAGCCTCCTTCACATACATCCCGAACACCTCCTTCCTCAAATGGGGAAAAAGCCCTTTTGTCGCTGATATGCCAATTTCATCTAAGGGGTATCCGATATGTTTCATATCCGCTTTCACGGATTCGACAAAAGCGCTTCCAAATTGCATTTCCCCTTTTCCGAAAACAGAAATCACCTCGGAGGGGTCTTTGAAATTTATTTTTTTGTCATCACTATCAATATCAGAAACGAAGCTGTCTCTCCCCAGAAGTCCGCTGAAGCTGTAATGCCTTAATGTTTTGCCCCATTGATACAACTCTTCGAAAAAGGGGTGTTGTATAGGATCCCTTCTGGTGGCAACGACAATTTTGTCGTCCGGTGCCTGAAATTCCATTTTCTCATTACGTTTGACATGCAACAATTCGCCGATCCCATCAACCCCTCTGTCCAACGGAACGTCATCATTGATGCACAATCGCTCTTCTATTATTTTGTGGTTGTCGAATGCCAACGTATAATATATGTCATCATTACTTTTATTTGTAAAATGAAACTCGAAGCTCCCGGACGCATTCACCAATTCAGATAGTTCCTTTTCTTCTGAAACCAAATCCGAGACCATCCTTATCAGATTCAGGGTTTTTGTCTTTCCCGTCGCATTTCTCCCGACGATCAAATTGATGTTTCCCAAAGAACACCATTGCATTTCGCTGTTCCCATCGGCTTTTGGGCCTTCTATGCGCCAGATGGACTTGCCTTGTTCTGTCCGACTATACTTTATTGCATTCAGTTTCATCAATAGGTCTCCTCACTGTGAAGGATGAAGAATGTAAGGATGAAGGATGAATATCCAGCCTCATCAATTTGTCTCTTCATTCGTTGCTCCATCCAAAGTTCGCTCTCTGAGTATCGGAAACACAATGATTTCGCAACGGGATGCCTCGGAGGTGTATATGTCCATATGTTCCCTGCTGATCTCAAACTCCTCGACAAAATGTCTCGGTGGCTCAACCGGCTGGGCCGTGACAAAATTTGTCTCCTCATATCGGATATGGTACCGCGTTTGAACCTGGGAAATGGTTTTGTAATCGCTGAAAGCCATGATGAAGCTCCTTTTGATGATGGGCGATGGGGCTATCGGCGATGGGCACATTCACCGAAACGGTTAGAGGCAGGATGCCATTTTTTGTTTCCCTTAACCATATATTAAGCCCTTATTTCAGAATTGCAAGATTTTTTTGCCGATGAGTCGGCTGTCAGGCAACAGTTATGGAAATCTCCTGAGTACAGGACAAAAAAGTTGTAAGGTGGGGTTCCACCCCATACGCATCAAGCTAAGGGGCTCCCTGATTTCTGAGGTCCCATCCGATCCACCCTTTCATCCCCGATGGGATCATCCAGTTCGTCTTTCTTTGTCCGCAGTTCCTCCATGCTGGGAACAGCCATTTTCCTGAGCGGGTCAAGCGGATTCTCCTTGTCAATCAGACTCAGGTAATGCGGGGTGATCTTCATCTTGAAAATGTTGCAGACGTTTTCCAACCCTTCTGACTCTCTTGAAGTGAGTGAGATGTGCCTTTTCAGTTCCTTCACATCACAAACCGCATTTCTTTCTTGTTCATGCCATTCTGACATTTTTATCCTCTTGTCGGATCGTCAATCTGCCGTGCCAGTTTTTGGAACAGCTCATTGTAGTCACCTGACATATACCGCTCTATCAATGCGATAAAATCGTCGGAATCTTCATCCGGCGTTCCAATATCTTCCAAAAAATTATTTCTTGAGAGTCCGAAGACTGGCGGGGCAGGTAAGCTATCCAATTCGTTTTCCAAGTTGGTTTGGATATAAGCATCTATTTCCTCACGAAAAGACGCCACTTTTTTGTTAAAGTGCCTTGAAATGATAGAGTTTACAAAAATCAATCCCACGCTTCGCTTTTTGTTCAGAAGCGTATCAAGAAAGAAATGTAATCCAGGCCTGTTTTGTGCATTGTTTCCAAAAAAACCGACAATAATATCCGCCAATCGGTTTCCGATGATGCCAAAAATGTCATTGAAACCTGTTTTTGAATCCATCAATACGACATCCGGGTTGTATCTGTCTTCAATATCTGCTATGACATTTTCAAACTGCTCACCGATTGCACGGGTGCCATGAATATCGAGACGGGCCAACGCTTCGAGATAATCATCCCTGTCCCTCTCATTCATGATGTTGCCTGCCTGAAATACATAAATTTCACCGTTGCCGGAATATTTTTTGGAAGCCTCAAACACATGGTCATTGGACAGCTTCATATCAGGAAACGCCTCTTTGTCCTTCATATATTCAACAATGCCATTCTTTGAGATGCCTTCATTCTCAAATCCGAAGAAATTCAGCAACCCGGGGGCTTCAAAGTCACAGTCAAGGATAAACACCTTTTTGCCATGATGCATCGCATAATAAGCGGCAAACAGAACCAACGCGGTGGTTCTGCCGACCCCGCCTTTATAGCTGTAAAATAACACAATGGGACAAGATGGCATTTTTCTGGGGGAATCCTCATCATAATCAATGACATTGGAGAGCGTTCTCCTCAACCCCAGATCAAGCGGTTTCGTACTATTGAAAAAGGAACGATAATAGTCGTCTGAAAGAAAATCTTCCTCAGTGATCTTTTGAAGGTCTATCTCAATTTTTTCATCTTTTATGATGGATTCAATTTCATCGCCAGTTAGACGATTCATTCTGATGAAAAGATTGACAGTCATATTCAACTTCAGGATCAGTCTGAAATCTTCAATTTTGCCTTTTTCTTTCAGCCTTTCCAGTTTTCCGGCAATTCTTCTTATGGCTTCAAAACTTGTCAGCATCTTTAACCCCTTGTGTTGTTTTTTATGATCTTAAAAATTTCTTTTGCATATTCATAAAATCTCATATAACGAATTTCATTGCATTTCAATTCATAAGAATATCTTATCTCTGCATCCCACTCGTTGTAAATATTGACCGTTTCCTTTGGAATACCTTTTATGTCGTTGATCAGTGGGATCGTACCTGACATACGCCTGATCAGGTGTTCTGTATATCTGCCAAACCGATGGTGTTTGATATGGAGATCATAAGTCAATTCTCTTTCATTCAGGTCTTTGACATCATCGCCACTTTTGTAACCGCTCAAATCATATATCGCATATTTTACCATGCACTCAATCACATACCCCGAAAGATAATACAAATTCAATGTGAGGCTTTTCACCTTTGCACGATTTGGGGCTTTCCGACTCTTTTCCTCATTTAATTTCTCAGCAATGACCTCGCAGGTGATTTTATGCTTACGAGCGGCTTTCAAGTAGTCTTTATATACCATTTTTCCTCTGTGTACAGGACAAAAAGTGAGAATTTCCTCAGTTGCAGAGCGGAGGGCTCAACGGTTGGCGGAACACGTCAAGGTGCAGGAAATCCGAACCATCACCCGCGAGATTTGTCAATCCCGCGGAAGTATGGCGGCCAACTTCCCGACCGGTTCGGATTAACAAATACTCCGCGGGCATGATGACCAAAGTAATCACTTACCGTAGGCCTTGATGCTTATCTGGGAAAAAACAAATACCCGGTCAAAAGTTTCCGGAAACCCTCACAGAAAATTCATGGCCAGGTATTAAATAAGTTTTTTTTAACTTGTGCATTTGTGTACAGGACAAAAAAAGTGAATGGGGAAGGAAATCCGGCTTTTTCTGGCAGTTTGGAACTCTGCCCGTTTGGGAAAAAGCCGGGTTTCTTGCCACCACAATTTTTTGTCCTGTGCACAGATTTTTAGGAACGGTTTGATGACAGGTCTTGACAAAATCAGGCAAATGGGCCCACTTGGGTTCGAACCAAGGACCATCCGGTTATGAGCCGGGAGCTCTTCCAGTTGAGCTATGGGCCCAAGTGTCAATCTGATTACCTCTTTATATAAGCCTTAAAATATCCTTTGTCAAGCACATTTTTATTTTATTTAAAAGGACGAGCAAAATTTTGACAAACCCACCACACAAGTTCTTGCAACCAGAAAAGGGCTTACGCTCCTGCCGGATTGCCAAATCCGGTTCGGATTTGCCAATCCGAACCGAGGGAGCGAGGGAATTGGGTTCGGATTTGCCAATCCGAACCGAGTGGGGAGCGAGGGAATTGGGTTCGGATTTGCCAATCCGAACCGAGCAAGAGGAGGCTCTTGCCGAATTGACAAATCCCCACGCTCCTAGCGGATTGCCAACAGTCCACCGGCCACATAAACAGAATCATTCCGCAATTCCGAGCAATTTCAGCTTCGCGGCCAACATGTCCGCCCGCTGTCTCTCCTTCTCCGCCCGCTGTCTCTCCTTCTCCGCCCGTCGCCTTTCCAAGTCTCTCTCCAATTGTGCCCTCTCAGCCCGTTGTCTTTCCCCTTTCGCCTTTCTGCCGAATGCGTGGTGAACTCCTGTCCCGAGGGATCACAGATGCCCAAACCCGTCTTTCCAACCTTGAAGGTCGTCCCCAGCCTCGGACTTCGCCAGCCCCGGATGTCTCGGACGGGCTGAAGTCTCCCTCTCGTCTGGATCCATCCGTTGAACGTGACGCGGTCCGGATCGTAGAGGTAATACTCCTCGACCCCGTGCCTGTCATAAAACTCAAGCTTCCTCCCCATCTCGGCCCGTGTGTTCGAGGGTGAGAAGATCTCAAAGACCACTTGGGGGGGATGCCGTCCTCCTCACATTGGATATACGAGCCTCGCCTCCCCTTGGGCCTTCCGAACGCCACCATCACGTCGGGCGCGGCACAGGTCTTGGTGTCATCCGCCACCGGGTACCAGAGCAGGTCCGCGGCCACAAAGATGTCGGGTGAGTCCTCAAACAGGGTCTCGAGGTTCTCCTTGATCAGCACGATCCATCTGTACTGCTCGGTGTTGTCCGCCATCGGCCTTCCGTCACTCTCAGGGTAAACAACCCCTTTCGCGGCTCCGGACCCGCTTTTCTCCTTAAAGAAAACGGCGGGAGTCACGCCTGCATGTTCGAACGATTTTGCCTCCAAGGCTTCCATCTGATGGCCTCCTTCGATGAAAGATCTGTGTACAGGACAAAAAATAATGATTGGGGAAAGAAACCCGGCTTTTTCTTGCAGTTGGGGAGTCGGCCCGTTTGGGAAAAAGCCGGGTTTCTGGCCCATTCCCGACTTTTTGTCCTGTACAGATGAAAGATACATGAAAGATTATGAGAAACCTGCCTGAAGCAATTCAATTTCTGTTCCTTAGGAACGCGAATTAAACAACTTGTGCATTTACGATTTCCTGATCTCTTTATTTTCAAGGCATCTGAAATCAAATGCACAAGTTAAAAAAAACTCAATCCTTAATAATCGAGAAAGCTCTTCAATTTCCGGCTCCGGGTCGGATGCCTCAGCTTTCTCAATGCCTTGGCCTCGATCTGGCGGATCCGTTCGCGGGTGACGGCAAAGTCCTGCCCCACCTCCTCAAGGGTGTGATCCGCCTTCTCCCCGATCCCGAAGCGCATCCGCAACACCTTCTCCTCCCGCGGGGTGAGTGTGGCGAGGATTTTGCGGGTCTGCTCGGCAAGGTTCAGGCTGATGGCCGCGTCCGAGGGCAGCATGAATTTCTTGTCCTCGATGAAATCCCCGAGATGGCTGTCCTCCTCCTCCCCAATGGGGGTCTCCAGGGAGATCGGCTCCCTCGCGATCTTCAGCACCTTGCGCACCTTGTCCAAGGGGATCTCCATCTTCTCGGCGATCTCCTCGGGGGTCGGCTCACGGCCCAGCTCCTGGACCAGATATCTCGATGTCCGGATCAGCTTGTTGATGGTCTCGATCATGTGGACCGGGATCCGGATGGTTCTGGCCTGGTCGGCAATGGCCCGGGTGATGGCCTGCCGTATCCACCAGGTGGCGTATGTGCTGAACTTGTACCCCCGCCGATATTCGAATTTGTCCACCGCCTTCATCAGGCCGATGTTCCCCTCCTGGATCAGATCCAGAAACTGGAGGCCCCGGTTGGTGTATTTCTTGGCAATGCTGACCACCAGCCGGAGATTCGCCCTGATCAGGTCGCCTTTGGCCAATTTTGCCTTGCCATGGCCTTCGTCAACGCCGGATATCACCCGCTTCAGGTTCTGGCTTTTGGTCTTGAGGGACTTTTCCCTCTCCTCTGCCACTCTTTGGATGTTCCTGATCTCCGCAAACCGTGAGATGATCTCCTGGGGGGCCAGCCCGCAACGGCATCTGGCCCATTGCATGAACTCCACCTCCGAGTTCAGGTGGGCGCGGATATCCGACAAAGAGGCGTTCATCGGTTCCGCGCAGGTCAGGATCCTCCTGTTCATGGACTCAAACCACTCGATCTGCTCCCTGATGATCCTTTCAATCTTCTCAATGACCCCGCTTTCAAATCGCCAGTCCTTGAGCAGATCGAAAACTTTGTGATTCCGCCGCACAATATACCTCCTGAGCCTTCGCTGCTCATCCGAGTCGGGGGGGTCAGGGGAAAAAAGTTTCTCCCGATACACCTTGTTCTCTCCATACAGTTCCCAGATTGCATGAATGGTCTTCAGAAAGGTTTCAATCTGAACGGACTCTTCGATGTATGTATCCCCTTCGTCAACATCCCTCAACACATGTTTGGGCCGAAGCGCCCCATCTTCAATGTGTTTGCCAAGCCCCAGGATGCACTCCACGCCGGTGGTGGTGTCAAGGAGCGCCTTCAAAACTTCCTGCTCGCCAGCTTCTATCCGCTTGGCGATTTCCACCTCCTCTTCCCGGTTCAGGAGATCCACAAGCCCCATCTCACGCAGATACATCTTGACAGGGTCCGTGACAGGGCCAAGATCCTCCACCGGCGGTTCTTCCACGGAATCGTCCACAAGTCCACTTTTGGGATCGCCTGTCACCTTTTCCCGCTTATTCACGCCATCTGCCACTTTCTCTCTCTTTTCATCTATAATTTGAATGTTGTGGTTGTTGCACATGAGCATTGCCTCGTCCAACTGTTCTGGAGACAACATGTCATCGCCGAGCATCCCGTTAATTTCATCATAAGAGAGATAGCCCTGCTCCTTTCCTTTTGAAATCAACTCATCTATCCTATCTTTTTTGTTGACATTCTTCAAGTTTGCAACGGATCTGTTTGTCATGCTTCTGAGCCTCCTAGTTATCCGAAAGGGGTTCTGGGTTCTCGGCACTCGGCTCCACCCAGAAGACGGCACTCAGCCCGAGTGCCCAGAACCGAGCACCCAGAACTAGGCCGTCCAAATCAGCTAATTCCCCTTGCCCGCCTTCCGGCCCCCCATTTTGTCCTGATTCTTGCTGAGATGGGCATTGCGGCCAAATTTTGCGGGGCCAGAAGTCGGGCAGGAAACAATCGCTGAAAACGGCATTTTTAGACGGCCCACCCAGAACCGAGCCCCCAGAACTCAGATTCAGTTTGACTGCCTTTTTCTGGCCTGAGTCTGTGTTTCCTCCAACAATTTCAAAAGGCGTTCATGGTCATTCTCCTCCTCTGCGGCCTTTATTTTTTGCAACAGGGTATGCTTATCCTGCCGGGTCCGGCGCGATTCGAACTGGGCCATCAGTCTGAGACAGCCCTCATTGTCCCAGCGTTCCTCTTTCATTGCCAAGGAAGCCACTCTGTTCCTCTGCTCCTTCTCCTCAATCAGGCCGATCATCTCAGACACCTGAATCCCTGAATCGGCATGTCGGCGATCCAGAATGGTCCGGCCCGCGGATTGAAGGGCTTTGTCCCCAAAGTGATCCAGCAGATTCCGGTTTTGGATATCCGTCAATATTTCCGGAAATTGCAACATCATCGCAATGATCTGCTCTTCAATCCGGGATCCCTCCTTTCTTTGGGCAGGAGCGGGGGATGTCCTGCTGTTTCCAGAGGTTGCGACCCTCACCTTTTCCAATATCGCGGTTTCATCCACATGGAGAAGACCTGCAAGCTCCCTGATGTACAAGGCTCTTGCCATCCCGTCCTGAACCGATGCCAGCGGCACCTTCATGTCCGAGATGACCCGGAGTTTCCCTTCAACCGAAAGCCCATGGGTCCTTATCGCGACAGTTGTCAGAAAGGAGATCGCGGAAAGGGCTTGGTCCGCGGCCTTCTGAAAAGCTTCTGCCCCAAATTCAAACAGAAATGAATCCGGATCATATCCCGATGCAAGGACAAGGATTCTGGCATCCATGTTCTCTTTTCTGAACACCTCGACACTCCGGCGCGCGGCTTGGATGCCAGCCTCGTCTGAATCATAGACCAGGATGGCGTTGTCTGAATATCCTTTGAGAAGCCGGAGATGCCCTGGAGTGAGCGATGTGCCGAGGGTCGCCACGGCATTTTTTATGCCGTGCTGGTGAAGGGCCAGCACATCCACATACCCCTCGACAATGAAGACCCTCCCGGTTTCCCTGCACTGGTGTCGGGCGCTGTGCAGGCCGTACAGCGCGAGGCTTTTGTTGAACAGACGGGTCTCCGGTGAGTTCAGATATTTGGGCAGGGAGGCATCCATGACCCGGCCCCCGAACGCAATGACCCGGCCCTGGGCATCCACAATGGGGAAGATGATGCGATTTCTGAAGCGGTCATAAAAGCCGTCCCCCTTTCTCGGAATGATCAGTCCGGCCTTCTCAACGGATGGAAGCGGGACTTCTTTTTTGCGAAAAAAGGGGGTCAACTGATCCCATTCATCCGCCGCGTATCCGATCTGAAACTGGTCAATGGTCTCTTTTGTGATGCCCCGTTTTTCCAGATAGGCGCGTCCTTCCCTTCCTGCCGGGTCAGTTGACAGAATATGGTGAAAAAAGTTGGCAGCCTGTCGGTTGATGTCAAGAAGGGCTTCCCGCTCATTCATCTGCCTTTTCTGCTCCGCGGACATGCGTTGCTCAGGAATGTCAACCCCATATCGCCGAGCAAGCGTTCTCAGGGCTTCGGGAAATGAGAGTCCCTCCTGCTTCATCAGAAAGGTGAACACATTCCCCCCTGTGCCGCATCCAAAGCAGTGGAATATCTGTTTTTCAGGACTGACCGTGAATGACGGGGTCTTTTCGGAATGAAAGGGGCAGAGTCCTTTGTAATCCTTTCCTGCTTTTTTCAGAAGAACGGATTCTGAAACGACTTCCACAATGTCAGCAGCATTTCGAATGTCTCTGATTTTGTCCTCTGGGATAAACGCCAAAAAGAGATGCCTCCATACAACAGAAATGTGAAAAGAGTCTGTGAAGCAACACAACCTTCCCGGTTATGGTTTCATCATGAGTGTAAACTTAGGGTGCCGATACCTATTCCCGGTTAATGGTCATACCTGATAATTCAGGTAAAATGGGATCTGCATTTAATCGAAAATTTATGACCCATTACTTGATTCACATTCCTGATGAAAATACAGGTAATAACCAGCAGATATGAAAGTTTGATGAGAAAGAAACCCGATTTCAGGCTACAGGGACTGGGCGATCAGGTTCCCATGCCTGTCCCCGACATTTTCCCCGATAAAAAACGTCGGGGACAGGTTTATCGGGGAGTGCCAGAAACCGGGTTTCCCTGTTCTTTCATATCTGCTGATGATGGAAGGATCAGCCAGGCTGTCCGGATCCAAACCGGATCTGAGGGGAATGATGAACTTTCAGATCTGCTGAGAAATTTTAAATTTTCAATAAACTTACAGTATAATTCTCATACTTCGCCTTGTCAATCTGTTTCAAAAAAAAATGTTCAAAAAAAATGGAATCCACGTTTGGACTTTCTGAGATGAACACTTTTGATGGGTTGGGAAATCCGGCAGAGAATGCGGTTTGAATTTTCAAATCCGAACCGAGCGGGGAGAGAACGCCTCATCCTAATTGCCAAATCCCGCAGGCCCCTCATGCGCTCCTGCCGGTTTTCCAAATCCGGCAGTGAATGATGATTCGGATTTGACAATCCGATATGAAACGTGAGGCGTGAAACGTGGGGCGTGAATCGTGGGGCGTGAATCGTGGGGCGTGAATCGTGAGGTGTGAATCGTGGGGCGTGAATCGTGGGGCGTGAATCGTGGGGCGTGAATCGTGGGGCGTGAATCGTGGGGCGTGAATCGTGGGGCGTGAATCGTG
>JAOZRQ010000919.1 GCA_029940115.1 Desulfobacterales bacterium | reverse complement strand
CTCACGCCGAAGTCTCACGCCGAAGTCTCACGCCGAAGTCTCACGCCGAAGTCTCACGCCGAAGTCCGAACCGAGCGACCTTTTGAAAATCCTTCATCTACAAACTTGCAATTTTCTGGTTTGGCAAAGCACTTGATTATTGAGCAAAATAGAGTTACCATCATTCATTTTATTTTGGGTTGGCATCATTATTGTGGTCTGGTTCTGTGTACAGTACAAAAAATCGGGAACGGGCGAGAAACCCGGCTTTTTCCCAATCACCTCCCAGTTGAACCATCAGAACATCGTCAAAATCTACGGTCAGGGGAAAACTCAGGAGACATTCTTCTTCATACTCGAATTTGTTGACGGGACGGATATGGAGGTTTATGTCAAATCCAAGGGGGACGACTCGATATGGAAGAGGCGGGGCCGATCATGTCGGATATTCTTCATGGGCTTGGGTATGCCCACCGGTGAGGTCATCAACCAAGCCCTGAAAGAGACCGAGGTCCCCGCGGATGAGGGGAAGATGCGTTCCATACTCGCCAAGTTGCGGTATCCAGACGCGGGCGTGTTCCGAGACAGACTGACCCGGGCACTGAATGCTTGATGCTTGATGCGTGGGACGTGATGCGTGAGGCGTGAAACGTGAGGCGCGAAACGTGATGCGTGAGACGTGATGCGTGGGACGTGATGCGGGAGACGTGATGCGTGGGACGTGATGCGTGGGACGTGATGCGTGGGACGTGATGCGTGGGGCGTGATGCGTGAGACGTGATGTGAAAGCAGGCTTCAGCCTGACTTCGGCGTGAGCCTCAGTCGAACGCTCAGACTTCGGCGAGCTCTGTCGAGTCGTCGAACGCTTTCAGCCCCGGAATTGATTCCGGGGCTTCAAAGGAGAAAACTTATGGGCAGAATCGTTCAAAAAGCAAAATTGCAAAATGTGGGAGACTTGTGTGGAGTTCAGGAGGGGTATCTCAAGCCCTCCGAGATTCGGGAGGCGGAGGTCGAGTTTCTGGTGGACACCGGCGCGGCAATGCTCTCGCTCCCGCCGGACAGGGTCAAGGCCCTGGGCCTATATGTCATCCACAGGCGCAAGGTGATCACCGCCACAGGCGAAGTGATCCGACGGGTTTACAGTCCGGTGCGGGTCACGATCCTTGACCGGGAGGCGGACATGAACGTCATGGAAATCTCACCGGGCAGTCCATCGCTTCTGGGATACCTCCCCCTGGAAATGCTGGACCTGTATCCCAATCCGAGAAAAGAATGCCTGGAGGGAAATCCCGAACACGGCGGTGAGATGGTCATGCTTCAACTTTGAGACGTGATGCGTGAAACGTGATGCGTGAAACGTGATGCGTGAGACGTGATGCGTGAGACGTGA
>JAOZRQ010000074.1:6782-17583 GCA_029940115.1 Desulfobacterales bacterium | reverse complement strand
GGCTGTTCTCACAAGTCCCTCCGGGACAATTCCCCCAACTTGCAAATGCGCCCTTGGCCAACTGAAAAAGGCATCTCCCTAGTCAGAGAGATGCCTTTTGTTCAACCAGTTGTCAGACTGCCTTACAGTCTGCTCACATTTTCTGCCGCAGGTCCCTTGGGTCCCTGTTTCACCTCAAAGGTAACCCTGTCACCTTCAGCCAGAGATCTGAAACCAGACGCATTTATTGCCGAGTGATGAACAAATATGTCGCTACCGTCTTCTTGCTCAATAAAGCCAAAGCCTTTTCTGTCATTGAACCATTTGACAATTCCCTCTGCCATTATGACAACCTCCTTTCAAATAATTTATAGCTTCCACACTTCAGGTTGTCACATTAACAAATGGAACAATCCCTCAGAAAGAAACTTCCGCTCAGAAGCATGTCTGAGCCTTTATAAATGACAAGATAAGACTTTTTTGAGAGGTGTCAAGGGTAAGAAAATTTTTTTTTGAGCTTCTTTTATTTTGCCTAAAAAGAGATTTACACTTTTACAGCTTATAAGTACCCGGCCAAAAGCATGCCCCCGACATCTTTTATCGGGGGTTTTCCAGGCTTTTCCTTGGGAAGACGACCTTACACATTGCGAACCGCGAATGAACGCGGATGGCCTGTGTGCCGGACAGGGTGCGGGCTCATCCGCGGTTTGTGAGAGTTGTGATGCAAACACCTGAAAATATATGGCCAAGTACTTAATCAGGTAATATTTCAGCCGGGTATGAAATGTGTCAAAAAATATTCTGATTATAACGCTTTTCGGGGAGGCCCTGTCCGTGAACATGAACTTGGACTTGAACCCGAACATTCATTTGCGGGCAAGTTCAAGCATAAGTTCAAGTTCAGGTTCAAGTTCAAGTTCAAGTATAAGTTCAAGCATAAGTTCAAGTTCACGGGCTCCCCTAAATCCGTTATACTGGACAAAAATTCGGGAATGGGCGAGAAACCCGGCTTTTTCCCAAACGGGCCGATTCTCCAACTGCAAGAAAAAGCCGGGTTTTTTTCCTCAAATCATTTTTTTGTCCTGTACACAGTCCGTTATAATCAAAAAATATTTTTCCGGCTGAGAAATGGTTTACAAATATTTGGTCCATTAGACAGAAACCAAGTTTTTTCAAAAAAACTTGGTTTCTTTTATGAGGAAATATGCGAACACTTCCGTCCAGGCACTTTTTTCCCTTTGACATTTTTTGAGCAATGTTCTATCTTCTGGTGTTGTCTCAGAAATAAATTACGCGCTTTCGCGAAAAGTCACAGAAATAAATTGCGGGCCTCGGCTCTACGGGGCCGGGCCCGCATTCGCATTTGACGCTCTTTGGAAAATTACAGTAATACTTTACGTTTTCGCTGGGAAGGAGTTCGATCCCGCGGTGCCGGCTTGAACCGCGGATTACCACTGATTACGCGGGTTACGCTGATTTTTTCAAGCCGTCGTTTTGGGCCTTCGGCTCGCGCTGGGTGCCTATAAATTTTTTCTTGGTTTCTTTTCGGAGTTGCGCGAGGGCACCTTGCGAGTTACGGAAATACTTTACGTCTCCACGCTGAGACTTAATGGGGCTCAACCATTAAGGAGTGCAAAAGAAGGCGGCTTCGTTGTCCTGCGGCTTCCGGTGGTTCGGGATTCGTTGTCTTTTAGTTTCATGTGTTCATAGCCTTCTTTTGCGTTTCATCGCCGCGGGCACTTCGGACGCCTTTTGGGGTGAAACTTTTGTCCGTTCATGGCAGCGGACGCTTTTTGGGGTGAAACTTTTGTCCATGCATCACGGTGGATTCGAGGATAAGCGGATTGAGCCATACGGTTTCGAGGGCTCAATGAAATAATTCCCCCAACTTGCAAATGCGCCCGTTGATTGACGATTGCCGGTCTTCCCGCGACAACCGACGGTCATTATGCGTGCATGAAGATCGCTGACCACAGACCACGGCAACAAACGACTTGGAGAGGAGCGAAGATGATGTCACGCCCGCATATGCATCAATGAAAATCCAAAGGGCAGTTCATCCTTCATCCTTAACCTGTGTACAGGACAAAAAAAATGAATGGGGAAGGAAACCCGGCTTTTTCTGACGGTTTGGAAACCTGCCCGTTTGGGAAAAAAGCCGGGTTTCTTGCCACCCACAATTTTTTGTCCTGTACACAGATCCTTAACATACAGAGGAGGAGAGAAATGAAGATCAGCCTTTCAAAGATGAAAAAGACAAACGGCTACTTGCAGGGGAATATCGAATGTGTGGACGAATCGTTGCGGGAGCTCCCATCTGACTACAAGAAAAGGCTTGGGAGAAGCTTTTACGCGATCAACTCCCAGGAGATCATGCCCCGGATCAGCGGTGAAAACTTCCATGTCTCCAGAAAGATTGACGGACACCTGCAACTCGTCGTCTTCAACGGCAAGCAGATATTTCTGATCGGAAGGAACGGTGCCGTAAGGGCGAAACTCCCCTGCCTGGAGACGGCGAAGTCTGTGGTCGCCAGGAAAAAGAAGGTGAAATCATTCATCGCCGGCGCGGAACTGTATGTGCAGAAGAAAGGGGAGCGCGCCCGGGTGTATGATGTGATCGCCGCGTTGTCCGACAAGGAGGCCATTCAGACCCTCGGGCTCGCGTTCTTTGACATCCTCGAGATCAACGGGGAATCCATGAACACTTCGGGATATGATCGGATATTTGAGACGCTTTCGGACATCTTCCCGAAAGCCGGCCAAGCCCATGTTGTCGAAACCGAGCAGGTGAGGTCGAAGGCCGACATCAAGTATCTCTTCACCAAATGGGTGGAGGAGGAGGGCGGAGAGGGGCTTGTGGTCCGCGGGGAGATGCCGTTCATGTACAAGATCAAACCGAAACACACCTTTGACGCGGTCGTTGTCGGATATGTGGAGGGGATCAATGAGCGCAAGGGGAAGGTCAAGACTTTGCTCTTCTCGTTCATGCGGGAACCGGACCTCTACCATGTGGTGGGAAAGGTCGGCAACAATCTCAGCGAAGCCCAGCGGCAACAGCTCTTCGAGACCCTTTCCCAGCGACATGTGGACTCCACATACATTGAGACCGACAACGACGGCGTCGCGTTTCACATGGTTCATCCAGAGATGGTGATTGAGATCGGATGCACCGATGTGATGACCGAGAACACCTACGGCAACCCCTTGGCAAACAACGTGATCACATTCGACGGGGCCCGATACTCCCTTTACAACACCACGGCCGGGGTGCGGTTCATCTATCCGATGTTTGAGCGGATACGGGAGGACAAGACCAACACCCTTGAGGATATCCGCTTCTCCCAGATCACAGACCTGGTTTATCTGCCAGAGGGGGACCTCAGCCCGGAGGCGCTTCCGAAGAGTGGTCTCCTGTTCAGAGAGGTCTATCAGAAGACCGCCAAGGAGAAGGTGATGGTCCAGAAGTTCGTGGTGTGGAAGACCAACAAGGAATCGGAGAGCTTCCGGCATCCCGCATATGTGATGCATTACACGAATTTCAGCTCAAAGCGGAAGGAGCCGTTGCAAAAGGACATCCGGATATCCGACAGCGAATCCCAGATCATGGTGCTCAAGGATCAGTTTATCAAGAGCAATGTGAAGAAGGGGTGGGAGCTGGTGAGTTCGGATGCGTGATGCCGCAGGATCAGGCAAAGTCTCTGATCTGAATGATTGCTCTGGCTTGAAGAACAACGGTATGAAGCCGCGGCTCGGGAGTTCTGAACACACTGGAGATGAACCCGTTGGATGACGTGGCATATCACCATTTGGGGTGCTAGTACACCACTTTGGAAGTCCGTGACCCTCCCCATGACTTTGGCTGACCATGCAAAATCAGGCTGTCAGCCTTCTGGAAGGAGGGTCACGAATTTACGAAGTGCTGTACTAGAGCTTTCAACAAAATGTTTGTCGCTCCGGACAATCTTTTTGTTGAAGGCTATATACACTCAATGATCAAGTTTTCTGACCCGATTTGTCCAAAAAGCCTGTCATTCCTGCGAAGGCAGGAATCCACAGCTGGATCGGGAGACCAATGGATTCCTGATTTCGCAGGAATGACACCGAAAAACTTGATCATCGAGCATACAGGCATAAGCTTGGAGGGAATGACGATGGATGATGAAAGAATGCTTCCCGTGGAGGAGATGGTGGCCTGGGAGGAGTTCACGGACCGTGTGGAGATCCTGCGTGAGCTGGACGGGTGGGTGAGGAACATCCAGCGGATGGGCTCATGGAGCACGGCCATCATCTCCCCGAGGCGGATGGGGAAGACCGTCCTGCTGGACCGGCTGGTGAACACCGTGTTCTTCAAGCCGGAGTACCGGGTGGCCCCGTTCTACTTCCGCATGAGGCGGGAGGACACCACGCTGAGGAAGTTTCTCCTGGAGTACGCGACCACGTTCTTCCGGCAGTACGTCGCGTACTGCCATCAGGATCCGATCCTGTACAAGAACGAACATGTCGAGCTGGGGGAACTGTCGGGCCTCCGCTCGGATCACAAAGCGGTCGGCGTCGCAAAGGAGTACATCCGGATGTTTCTCAGACGCTACGAGAGGAACACCTACATAGACGCCAGGAGCCAGTGGGACGCCTTCATCCGCATTCCGGAGCACTTGGCGTCGCATTCTGGGACCCGGGTGGCGGTGATCATTGACGAGTTTCAGGACATGCGCTTCTACGTCCATGATGTGGACGCGGCGTCCCTGGAGCGGATCTGGGAGAGGCGTCTTCGGGAGCCCGACTCGGTGGTGGGCATGAACCTCCCCGCCACATACGACCGCCAGGCCCAGAGCCGGAAGGCCCCCATGCTGGTCTCCGGCTCGGCCGTGACGCTGATCTTCAGGACCGTGATGGGGGGTCCCTTGGGCGGACGCTTCGGCTTCACCTATCTGAAGCCGATGTCGGTCCCCGACGGGGCCGCATTGCTGCGGACGTTGCTGAGGTTGTACGCCCCCGGAACGGAAATCATCCCGGAAGACGCTCTCTACGCGAGCGCGCAGGTGG
Organism: Desulfobacterales bacterium; assembly: GCA_029940115.1. Taxonomy (GTDB): domain Bacteria; phylum Desulfobacterota; class Desulfobacteria; order Desulfobacterales; family 4be13; genus JAOZRQ01. The sequence continues at coordinate 12,561 of JAOZRQ010000074.1, read as the reverse complement.
GCGGACATCCCTACTATCTCTACTGCCTGGCCATATCGAAGTGCGAGGGGAAGGCGTTCGCCGGGCCGGAGGCGGTTGACCGGGTGGTCCGGCATGAGATCGAGGAGGGGAAGATCTACGGCTTCTGGCAGACCCACTTCCAGGACAACCGGAAGCACATCAATGCGGACAGCGACGAGGCCCTCGGGAAGAAGATCATCTATCATTTCACGAGGTACAACAACCGTCCCGTGGAGATCAGGGAGATCGCCGAAAGGCTGAATGTCCCGAAGAAGATGGTGGAGGAGAAGATCGAGAGGCTCTACCTTGCCGACCTGGTCTGGCGCAGCAGGGCCAGATACTACACGTTCAACGACATCTGCCTGATGCGGTTCATCAAGTTTGTCTATGGGAAGGATCTGGAGGGGGTTGACGAGGTGGACCTGAGCGAACGAAACCTGTTCAACACCCTGAAGGGCCGGTTTCTCGAGATCGTGGTCCAGGTGACGATGATGAAGTTCGGCCGTGAGCGGGTTGACGGAAGGTTCTTCGGAAGGTCCGGGGAGATCGAGGTCCCGCTGTTCAATTACGTTGACACGAAGCACGTCAAGGGATCAAAGACCCGGGAATATCAGATTGACGTCTGCGGCAGGGAGCTGCCCGCAAACCGGGTCTGGATCTGCGAGTGCAAATACACCAAGACGCCCATGGGCATCGGCGACGTGAGGAAGCTGGAGGATGCGGCGGCGGTCATGACGCGGGAGGTGGAGGAGAACGGACGCGCCGCTCCGGAGATACAGAAGTGGCTGGTCTCCACCGGCGGGTTCACCAAGGAAGTCTTGGAACATGTGAGGGAGCGGCCGGACATTCACTTCTCCGACCACGAGGGGATCAACGGCATCTTCCATGCCTACGGGGGCAACTACCGGATTCCCGTGTTCAGGAAGACTGAAAGCGGAGAGGATGAGAGTTCGCAGTTCCGCCTTTAGGCGGGTGTGACACCGCCTAAAGGCGGAAAGCCCGGACCACAGCATGGTCCAGAGATTTTTTGACCTGTCCGGTCAGATCGCCCGTCTGGAGAAGCGGATGGATTCGCTCAAAATCCTATCTGCTGCTTGATGTGAAATGGGAGTTGGAGCGTGCCTTGGACGAAAATGATAGCGCAGACTTGAAGCCGCGCGCGAACAAGGAGAGAGCCATGACAGATGTCTTTGACGTGGCAGCCTTCATTCTCAGAGAATGCGGCCCCATGCCCGCGATGAAGCTGCACAGACTGGTCTATTACTGCCAGGCATGGTCCTTGGTCTGGGACGACACGCCTCTTTTTCCCCAGCCGATTGAGGCATGGGCAAACGGCCCCGTTGTGAGAGAACTTTACGAGTCACATCGCGGAACATACCGTATATCGGAACTGCCGGAGGGAGACCCGGAGGCCCTGGATGAGGTTCAGCAGGAGACTGTCAGGGCAGTGCTTGACTACTACGGAGACAAGCCCTCCCAATGGCTGACCGACCTGACGCACATCGAAGATCCTTGGAAGACCGCCCGATCCGGTCTGCCTGAAACGGTCAGAGGCCACAGAGTCATCGGCTTGGACATCATGGCCGAATATTACGGCAGTCTGCCGGCCGAGACGGAATGAGGTGATCAATGACAAAGAGACCGAGGATAAAAAAGGCTCCGCCCACGAAAAAAATTGTCAGGACCGAGCGGCGAATCATCACCGATGACAGAAGACCCTGCTGGCGCATAAGTTCGGCTGACACACGCGGTCCGTGGTCATGTACGGAGGTGGATCACAAAATGTTCTGGATGGAGATATTTCAGAGGATCCGGGATTTTGAGACAATGACGTGGCATGAAATCCGCAGAACAGGAAGCCACGCCATACCTGTGTCGGAGATCTGTCCTGATGCCAGAAGGTGCTTGGAGGAAATCGGGCTGGGAGACACTGACGAATTGTTCTCACTCCGGCTTACAGGAAAGCAGCGATTATGGGGAATCAGAGACCGCGAAATACTCAGAATCCTCTGGTGGGACCCGGAACACCATGTCTGTCCCTCCGCAAAAAAACATACATGAAGCGAGGCTTGCAAACACGCACTAATGAAGAATATGATTGGAAATGACGGATTTTTGTCACAAAGGAGCCAGCTATGCCGCAAAAAACAATTTCCTTCAATAAAGTAAAAATTGATGATCTGGTGCAGATTGTGAATATCGGGGAACAGGACGACAGAGTGATCAACTCCGGCTGAACAGGAGATGACGCGCCATCAGAATGGACTAACGGATTCAAAGGAGAGTGCAGAAATACTTACTTACATGCCTGATTCTCAAAACTTGGGATAAAAACAACATATGGAAACCTGCAAAGAAAGGGTGCCGCTTGCCGATGTCTACAAGGACATCCGCTCGCTGGTCTCCGCGGCGGAGATCATCGTGGCACACTCGACAAACCAAAAGAACATTCGGGAGATCGCGCTTGATCGTGCGGACATCGGATCATGCAAAGCCATCCTGGACCTTGGCTGCGCGTTCGGCCCCTTCACCCTCGCACTGAAATTCTGCCCAGCGTGTGAGACATTTTTCTATGAGAATCCATTGCCGGTCGTCTCTGCCATCCTCGAATCGGACCGCCATGTCGCGCTGGTGAAACGGAAAAACGAGCCTTGCAAGGGGGAATGGTGTCTCCCCTCGGGGTTTGCGGAGTCGGGGGAAAGCATCGAGGACGCGGCGCTGAGGGAACTCGAAGAGGAGACTCTGGCCATGAAGGATGAAGGATGTGAAAAAAAATGAAGCTTGAAATAAAAAATCGTCATAGGCGTCTGCTGCTGCTCATAAAGGACAGCTGGCCGAGGCTTTTTCTTGCAATGGGGTGCATGCTGGTCATTGCCGTATGCACATCGGCAACCGCCTTTCTGGTGAAACCGATTCTGGATGACATCTTCTTTAAAAAGGATATGGTCATGCTCAGAGTCATCCCGCTAGTCGTGATTCTGATATACTTTGTCCGCGGGGTCGGGTATTACGGCCAGGAATATCTGATGAACCATGTGGGGGAGAGCATCATCCGACGGCTGAGAAACCGTCTGTACAACCGCATTCAGGACCTCTCCCTCACCTTTTTCCAGAAAGAGAAGACTGGGGTGCTCATGTCGCGCATCACCAATGACGTGAACATCATCAAGGCGATGGTCTCCACCGCGGTCACGGGGTCATTGCGGGATGTCTTCACCATCGTCGGCCTGACCGGCGTCATTTTTTACAGAGACTGGAAAATGGCCCTGTTCGCGCTGGTGATCCTGCCCCTTGCCTTTTATCCGATTGTGGAATTCGGCCGTCGGGTCCGTCGGGTGAGCACGGGTTGCCAAGAGGCGATGGCCGACATGAGCGCGTTTCTCCATGAGACCTTTGTGGGAAACAAAATCATCAAGGCATTCGGCACAGAGGAATACGAGAAGAGACGCTTTGCCGAAAAGACCCTCGACCTTTTCAGACTTGAGATGAAGGCGGTGCGGGCCAAGTCCCTCTCGTCGCCGGTCATGGAGTTTTTGGGGGGAATTGGGATCGCGTTCATCATATGGTATGGCGGCTCCCAAGTGATTCAGGGCACCTCCACCGCCGGCACCTTTTTCTCGTTCATGGCTGCCGTGTTGATGCTGTATGATCCGGTGAAAAAACTGAGCAAGCTGAACAACGCGGTCCAGCAGGGACTTGCCGCGGCGGACCGGGTCTTCGACATCATCGAGCGGGAATCGGATATCCAATCGCCGCCGGATCCCGTGGTCATCCCGCGTGGGCCTCACCATGTCACGTTTCAGAATGTCTCGCTGACATATGACACGGATCGGGTGCTGAAAAACATCCGCCTGACTGTCGAAGCCGGGGAGATTCTGGCACTGGTGGGCATGAGCGGCGGGGGAAAGACCTCACTTGTGAACCTGATCCCCAGATTTTACGATGTCACCGAAGGGGCGATTCAAATTGACGGAACGGACATACGAAACGCGTCTCTGATGTCGCTCAGGGATCAGATCGGCATCGTCACCCAAGATACCATCCTTTTTAATGACACCATCCGGAACAATATCGCGTATGGAAAGCAGGACGCGTCGGATGAGGCGATTGAACATGCGGCAAAGGCCGCGTACGCATATGACTTTGTCAAAGGTTTTCCGGACCAGTTCGACACGATGATCGGCGAACTCGGGGGGCGTCTCTCCGGAGGGGAGAAGCAGCGGATATGCATTGCCCGGGCCCTGCTCAAAGACGCGCCCATCCTGGTTCTTGACGAGGCCACCTCCGCGCTCGACACAGAATCTGAGATGCTGGTGCAGAAGGCCCTAGAGAATCTGATGAAGGGGCGCACGACATTTGTCATTGCCCATCGGCTGTCGACCATCAGATATGCCCATCGGATCATGGTGATCGCAGACGGACGGATCGTGGAACAGGGAACGCATGAGGAACTGATGGATCGGAAGGGGGAGTACTTCAAGCTCTATCAGATGCAGTTTGCCGACAGAGAACCAGCAACAGCCTGAAAGGGCGGCTCAACATCAGAAGTTCTATTGCTGGCCGGCTCACTACAGGACAAAAAATCGTAGGGTGGGTTATAATCAGGATAAATGGGATATGAAGAGCCACCCGCTCATAATTTTTTTCGTCTAGTGAAAAAAAAGTTGCCAAAAAGAAAAATAAGGTATATCATCCATTCTCATATTCAGAAACAGCATCGCCATCTCATTCCCACGCTTCGCCATTAAGTTGGGAGGACCCTGACAGTCTCGCGGGGACGTTCGGGACCCGGAAGTCCGATGTCGGGTGGGGAGTCACACGATGTTCCCGACGCTGTGGGACGGATTCATGCCTCAACTTGATGGCCGTGGTGCTTCGCGTGGGAACGTAGCGGGGACGCCTCGGTGTCCCGGATTCTCTGAAGGATGCTGTCGTTTTTGCGAATCGTCGTGAACTGACAGGTCACAAGCAGGAATAGAGGTAAATCATGGAAGAATGCGATAGACGTTAAGAAAAAAATTGTCCCAAAGAAACTCGGTTTTTTCAAAAACTTGGTTTCTCTCGAACAAACATGATCAATGGATTTAAAAACCCCGCCAACGCTCGGTTCGGATTGGCAAGTCCGAACCATTTCCCGCCGGACTTGTCAGTCCCCGGCAAAAAATGTCGGGGACAGGTCTGGCGGGGGCGTGGAGTAGATCCGCTGATTGTCTCTAATGCTTTATCGTTGACTTCAAACATAAGGTGGAGAGGTGATTAATGAAGAAGAAACCAAAAAGTACCGCCCAGTTAATCATAGGGGCATTGATGTCAGGCAAATCGCTGGATTCCGGAGAGATATCCGACATGATCTACAAAAACGAGGGACGGGATATCAAGGTCCGGGATGTGTCAAGCATGCTCTCCCGAATAAGCAACAGCAAAAACTGCAATTTTGGCTATTTCATCGAGAAAAAGCAGAAGGGAGGGATCGGCTTTTTCTATAAAATCGTCAAGGAGGCTTTGAAACTCTCGGAGGCCAAGGCTTACCAGCTGACGCTGAAGAGCGGAAAGGGGCGATACACGCTTGATCAGGCTTTGGAAGAGTTTCCCAATTTGGGGAAATATGTCAAAACCGGCTCCAAACCGAGGCCTGTGGCAAAGTCCAAGGCCGAGAAACCTGTGGCGAAAAAAATGGCCAAGACGGCGAAACCTGCCAAGGCGGCAAAGCCCGCCAAGGCGGCAAAGCCCGCCAAGGCGGCAAAGCCCGCCAAAGCGGTCCAGCCTGCCAAAGCGGTGA
>JAOZRQ010000074.1:0-6682 GCA_029940115.1 Desulfobacterales bacterium | reverse complement strand
GCCAAGGCGGCAAAGCCCGCCAAAGCGGTCCAGCCTGCCAAAGCGGTGAAGCCCGCCAAGGCGGCAAAGCCCGCCAAAGCGGTCCAGCCTGCCAAAGCGGTGAAGCCCGGCAAAGCTCTGGATGAAACGCCCGCGCCAGTTGAAGTGAACCCGCCTGCTCCGGTTGGGATGCTCTCCTTGGATAAAGAAGTTGAAAGCCTCACTGCCGCGGTGCTTCAGAAACTCCGTGACATGAATCTCAATGTCCGGGTATCTGTTCAGTTGGAAGAAGATTAGTGATGGCGTGATGGCGTGAGACGTGAGCCGTGATGGAGTGATGTGCGGAGTGCTTTTCAGGGTTCGCGCATCATGTTTCACGCCTCACGATTCACGCCTCACGATTCACGCATCACTTCCCACGCATCAGAGAATCCCACGGGAGCAAAGTGGGCGACTGACCGAAACCAACATCAAGACCCCTATGTGGGAAACCCACTTTTTCGGAAAGGGAGGAATCGGCATTCAGGAAAAAGCCGGGTTTCTTTCTCGTCCCTTGACCTCGGAAATCTGAAGTGAAAAATGACGGATCCCCTCAAACGCATCTTGCTCTTCATCAGTCTGTCTTTCATCATCCCTTTTGGGTCTCCCGGGGCAGAAGAAAGGCATTCGTTACGCTCAGAAGATGTCCTTGTATTCTTTGATGTGCGGCTGGATGGCCCGGCAAGTGAAGTCCTCTCAGTCTATCCGAAACTGAAGGCGGAGCTGGAGGAGAGAATCGGGTGGACGCTTGATTTCAGGCCCGTCGTCCTTTTAATCAGAGAGAGGGACACATTTCAGAGAATGGCCGGCACCGATCTGTTTGTCGCATTTGCGGTCCCCCGAAGGCAGCTGATCGTCATTGACCACTCGAAAATGAGGGGAAATCCGTTCACTCTGGCAATCACCCTGAAGCATGAGATGTGTCACCTGTTGCTCCACCATCACATTCGGAAGGCAACCCTGCCGAAATGGATGGATGAGGGGGTTGCCCAGTGGGTGAGCGACGGCATGTCCGAACTGATCATGGACAAAAAGCGATCCGTACTCGACGAAGTCGTGTTGTCCGGAAACTATATCCGGATCCGTTCATTAACCCATCGTTTTCCGAAGGATAAGATATCGCTTCTGCTCGCGTATGAAGAGAGCAAAAGTCTGGTGGCATACATCCATGACAAATTCGGCGAAAGTGCGATCCTCGCCCTGCTCAATCATTTGAAGGCAGGTGATGACGTGGATGCCGCCATCCGAAATGCCCTATCCGTCTCTTTGGGTGAATTGGAAAGCCAATGGCACCGCCATCTCAGAAGAGAAAGAACCTGGTTTGTTTATGTGGCCTCTCATCTTTATGATATCCTCTTTTTCCTCGCCGCACTGACCGCGATAGTCGGATTTGTGAAACTGATGATCAGGAAAAGAATGTACAAAGATCAGGATGACGAGGATGACGAGGAAGCGGAGACGGAGGAGTGAGGCACAGATCACATTTCACGTTGTCACGCATCACATCTCACGCATCACGTCTCACTTCTCACGAATCACGTCTCACGCATCACGTCTCACGCATCACGTCTCACGCATCACGCATCAAAAAATATGAAACTCGACTCGATTCTCAGCAGATATTTGCTCAAGGAGATGGTCCCGCCGTTTGTCCTCAATGTGATGTTCTTCACGTTTGTCTTTCTGCTGACGCAGATACTCGACATCACAAACATGATTGTGAACTACAAGATCGGTCTGCTGGCCGTCTTCTTGATGATCATCTATTCCATGCCCTATTTCCTTGTGTTTGTCATCCCCATGTCGGTGATGATGACGGTTCTCCTCACCTTTCTGCGCATGTCGGGGGACAATGAGATCGTGGCCCTGAAGGCCGGGGGAATCAGCATTTACAAGATGCTTCCGCCGGTGTTCATCTTCTGCCTCATGGGATGCGTCCTGACCGGATTCATGGTGATATGCGGCCTGCCTTGGGGAAAGCTCTCATTGAAGGAGCTGACCATTGAGGTCGCCTCGTCCAACATTGATATCGGGCTGAAGGAGAGGACGTTCAATGACAGTTTCAAGAATGTGATGCTCTATGTGAACAAGGTGGATTTGAAGAACAAAGTCCTCACGGATGTGTTCATCGAAGACCAGCGGACCAAGAATCTCGTGATCACGGTGGTCTCACCCAGAGGAGAGCTGTTCAACGAACCCGGGAAACCGGTCTTTCATCTGAGGCTGTTCAACGGAACCATCAACCAGGTGGATATTGAGAAGCAGTCCGTGAATGCCATCCGATTCGACACATACACCGTCAATCTGGATCTTCAGAAGGCGGTTGATGAGGCAAAGGGGGGATCCAAGGACGAGAAGGAGATGAATCTTGCCGAGCTGATCGGGTATCTGAGGGAGACTGTCGAAAAGGATGAGCAGTATTATGTCAGCCTGCTGGAATTCCACAAAAAATTTTCAATTCCCTTTGCCTGTTTCGCCTTGGGCCTTCTCGCGGTTCCCTTGGGGGTGCAGGCAAAATCTGCCAGGCGATCCTTTGGTCTCGGCTTGGGCCTCGTGTTTTTTCTGTTCTACTATCTGCTGTTGTCCATGGGCCTAGTCTTCGGCGAGACAGGCATGTATCCGCCTGTGGTCGGTATGTGGGTTCCGAATGTCGTGATCGGGGGAATTGGGCTGTATCTTCTGGTGAGGACCGCAAACGACCGGCCGGTCCGCTTTCGATTGTTGCGGCGTATGATTGACCAGTGCAAGCCGCGGTTTATGCGCTGAAAGTTTGTAGTTCCGCCTTTAGGCGGTCTGACACCGCCTTTGTATGGGACATGAGGAGAGAAAATTCTGGAAAAACCCCCGATAAAAGACATCGGGGGCATGCTTTTGGCCGGGTACTGACAAGGTGAAATTTTCGCTGTCAGTCTTGGGAATCGCCATGGCCTAAGGAGGTCACAAATTGGAAAGTTTGTTGTCTTCACAGCATCAAGTGAGACAAAAATTACGGAGGCATAAGATGGTTGATATTTCAATTGGAAAGTTTGTTGTCTTCACAGCATCAAGTGAGACAAAAATTACGGAGGCATAAGATGGTTGATATTTCAAACAGAGCTTTTCACCGCAATTATCATGAGGCTCGCATCATTTATGCAATTTATGGAACAGAGGAGTTCGTTGACGCCAAAATGCATAATAGCAGTGAGGGCGGCATGTACTTTGAATCGGATCGCAACCTCCCCGCGGGGTCAGAGATTTGTATCAAGCTGGCGGACTATTCACTTGACCGCCATAGTCCTGAAGCCCGTGACGGTTATCGTGCGGAAGTGGTATGGTGCAGGAAAGTGTTCAAAGCAGACCAGAATTCCTGTTACGGGGTTGGGGTCCGATTCATCGTGAACATATGTGACAAATGCGGAGAGAAGGTCTCTTACACCGAAATTCACAGGACCGATGAGTTTGTTTTTTTATGCCCGACCTGCCGCAGATACATAGAGGCTTTATCTGGCGAAAAAATAAAGGAGACCGTGGCCAATTACCTGCTTGGAAACGTCATCTGAAAAATTGTGGCTGAAGCACCAGCTGCTCCTGAGTCGTTGCTTGAAACCTGTTCTTGTTGGATATTCAACTCCCGCTGTTCGTCACCTCTCGCTTCACACTTCAATTTGAAACTTATGAGAGAAACTGAGTTTTTGCAAAAACTTAATTTCTTTGGATGGTTTCTTTCTTTGGTCCGATATTTAAGAATTTTGGAACCCTAAAATCAGGAATTTCCTGATTGCTGATTTATCAAATGTGTTATACATAGAGGATTGATGATTTATATGAAAGTTGTGGGTTGCCAGTTGTGAGCGATGGATGAGGTGGATTCCCGCTTTCGCGGGAATGACAGTGAGGGAGGATTTGGCAGTGGATTCCCGCTTTCGTGGGAATGACAGTGAAGGAGGAATGACAGTGAAGGGGGAATGACAGTGAAGGGAAATGACAGTGAGGGATGAGGTGGCAGTGGATTCCCGCTTTCGCGGGAATGACCGTGAGGGATGAGGTGGCAGTGGATTCCCGCTTTCGCGGGAATGTCAGTGAGGGATGAATTGGCGATGGATTCCTGCTTTCGCGGGAATGTCAGTAAGGGGTCAGTGAGTTCCCGCTTTCGCGGGAATGTCAGTGAGGGGAATGATAAAATTCAACTTTAGCAACACCAAAGGAGGCAAAAATGGACGCTATTTCTCCCAACTACAGGGCTTTTTATCGGGATCACCGTGACGCTCCCATCATTTACGCATTGTATGACACCAGTGAGTATCATACCGCGAGAATGCGTAATTGCAGCGCGGGCGGCATGTATTTTGAGTCAGACCATAACAGCCTCACCCAAGGCGCGGAGCTCTGGATCAAGATGGTTGATTATTCGCCCGATGTTCACGGCCATGAGGCCCCCCAGGAGGGTTACCGCGGCGAAGTGATGTGGTGCAGGAAGATTTCCGATGGGAATAGCCCCTGCTACGGGGTCGGGGTCCGATTCATGGTGGACAGATGCGACCGATGTGGGGAAAGGGTTCCGCATGCTGAAATGCACAAGACCGATGACCTGCTTTTTCTCTGTTCAACTTGTCTTGGAGATCTGGATTCACTGCCTGATGGGAAAATCAAAAGAGATGTGGAAAACTATCTGATGGGGAATGTGGTTTGAAAATCTTTTATGGACAAAAGAGAAGCCAAGTTTTCAAAAACTTGGTTTCTTGCTTTTCAGATTTCCGAAGTTATCAAAACTTCGGATTTTTTTTTTGAAAAAATGATGTGATGACGATTAATCTTGACAGAGGGGTTTTTACCTATTATATTTGGCAAGTTTGTAATATTCCCTCTTGCAGGAACCTGTCCCTGAAATCTTTTCTCCGATAAAAGGCTTGTCCCCGACGTTTTTGTCGGGGACAAGTATCAGGGGATTGGCAAATCCAGCAACAAAACCCGGTTTCTGAGAAGGTGCCGCGTCATGGAAACCTGATCGCCCAGTCCCCTGAAACCGGGTTTCTTTGTAGAACGACTGATGTTCGGTTATCAAAAAATTTTTAAACAAAGGAGTAAAAAACGAATGGCAAACCTAGTTCCCCCCCATGGTGGAAAAGGCCTGACCTGTTGCTTGCTCGAAGGCGCTGAATTGGATGCAGAAAAGAAAAAGGCTGAAGGTCTCAAGAAGATTTCAGTTTCCCCCCGTGAGAAGGGTGACCTGATTATGATGGGGATCGGTGGATTCAGCCCCCTGACAGGCTTTATGACCCAGGCCGACTGGAAAGGGGTCTGTGATGATTTCCTGATGGCTGACGGCACATTCTGGCCCATCCCCGTAACTCTCTCCGCCTCAAAAGAGGACGCTGATGCCATCAGCGAGGGCGACGAGATCGCGCTTCATGATGCCGAAGGCGATGAGATGATGGCCACCATGAAGGTCACCGAAAAATATGAGATGACCGAGGCGGACAAGAAACATGAATGTGAGAAGGTGTATATGGGGGAAGGGACCCCGACGCCTGAGGAGTTCTGGAAGATCGCCAAGGATGACCATCCCGGCGTCCAGATGGTGATGGAACAGAAAAATGTCAACTTGGCCGGACCGGTCAAGGTGCTGACCGAATCTGAGTACCCCACCAAGTACAAGGGCATTTACATGAGGCCCGAGGAGTCCCGGAATATCTTCGAGGAGAGGGGATGGAGCGAGGTCGCGGCGCTTCAGCTCAGAAACCCGATGCATCGGTCACATGAGTACCTCTGCAAGATCGCTGTGGAGGTCTGCGACGGGGTGTACATTCATTCCCTGGTCGGAAACCTGAAGCCGGGTGACATTCCCGCGGAAGTTCGGGTGAGATGTATTGACTCGCTGGTGAAACATTACTTTGTGGAGAAGAATGTGGTCCAGGGCGGTTATCCCCTTGACATGCGGTATGCGGGCCCCCGAGAGGGCCTCCTCCATGCGACGTTTCGCCAGAACTATGGTTGCTCCAAGATGATCATCGGCCGTGACCATGCCGGCGTGGGTGACTTTTACGGCATGTTTGAAGCCCAGACCATTTTTGACAAGATCCCGGCCCCCGAGGGAGAGGGAAAGGCCCTCCTCTGCACCCCCCTGAAGATCGACTGGACATTCTACTGCTATAAGTGTGACGGCATGGCCTCGTTGAGAACCTGCCCCCACGCCAAGGAGGACCGGGTGCTTCTCAGCGGAACCATGCTCCGCAAGATGCTCTCTGAGGGCGGCGATCTTCCGGATCACTTTGGGCGTGATGAAGTCGTTGCAATTCTTCGCGAGTATTATGAAGGGCTGACGGAAAAGGTGGAAATCAAGTTGCACGGTGCCGCAACCGGCTAGTGCAACGATCCCTAATTCAAGAAACCAAGTTTTTTGAAAAAACTTGGTTTCTTGAGAGGGGTTTACACTCTCCTTACATGTTCCAATGCAAAAGAAGAAACCGGGTTTTGAAAAGCCCGGTTTTTTTCATATGGGAACCAAGGTGAAAAAGGGCGCATTTGCAAGTTGGGGGAATTGTCCCGGAGGGACTTGTGAGAACAGCCCGGCAATTCGTTCGACGACTCGACAGAGCTCGCCGAAGTCTGAGCTCGCCGAAATCTGAGCGTTCGACTGAGCGTTCGACTGAGCGTTCGACTGAGCGTTCGACTGAGCGTTCGA
>JAOZRQ010000073.1:6767-17600 GCA_029940115.1 Desulfobacterales bacterium | reverse complement strand
TCTTTTGCCCTCATTGGCCGAGAGATCCGTGGCCGGGAAACCCGGCTTTTCTCCGGATGGGGCGATTTTCCGAGTGCCAGAAAAAGCCGGGTTGCTTTTGCCTGAGTCCAAGTCAATCATGCCGCCCCATATGTCAGGATGCTCCAGCGCGAGGACCTTGCCGAATCCCCAGATCGGCGATTGCGTCAATGCGCTGACCGGGCCTTCCGTTGGCACGGCATCTCGGGTCACGAGCCAGAGTGGGATAGCCTCCGGATCCGTTTTGAGCAACGCCTGCACCAGATGCAACAGGCCACTGCAAATCACATCCTGTGCCTGTTCCAGATCAGGGGGCGTCAGGTGGTCGGGTGATGGGGCATCGAGACTCCAGAGATGGATGATGCCTTTCAGCGGGGACGATCCGTCAGGTGTCGCCAGTTTTTGGAACAGGTTCTCGAAATCAGCGGGACGGGTCGGGTTGACATGCCAATGGCTTTCTGCTTCGCCGAGAGGCCGGGTTTCTTGAGAAAATCCGGTTTCCGGGTGGATTTCTCTTGGCTCATCTGTCTTGCAGGCGTAAACCAAGCGAGTGGTGTGGCTTGTCTGTTGCAACAAGTGGGAGACGGTTGCGCCCATCCCGTGGTTGTCCGCAAGGATCAGCCATGTGCCGGGTGTTGTGTGGGGTGTTGTTGAGGCGTGTCGTTCGTTGGGGTGCCCTTGAGTCCCCCTCTGAGACGTCATCTTCGCGACGCGGCTTGGGGGGCCATGTCAATTGGTAAAACCATTCCGCCATCTCGTTCAACCGGGCGTGTTGCTGATGGTGCCCAATCAGGCGTTCCAGGACTTCCGGCAACGCCTGCTGGCTCTCCGGGGAGATACGGTCGGCGCGGGTCAGCAGTTTCGCCAATCCGTCGGCATCCCCTTGGCGAATGAGACGGAGGATTGCGCTCTCACCCGGTTGCGATTGGGGTGAGGATTCAGTCTTTCCAGATGTCTCCACCCAGTAGCGCCGTCTTTGAAAGGGATAGGTCGGCAGGGCCACGCGGCGACGCGGATAGGCCCGGTCAAACGCGGCCCAGTCGATGGACGCGCCGCGCACATACAATTTCCCTAGGCTCCGGAGCATCTGCTCCCATTCATCCCGCCCCTCCCGCAGACTTGGCAACCAGAGGCTCGCGTGGTCCGGCAGGGACTCGCGGCCCATGCCGAGCAGGGTCGGCTTGGGGCCGATCTCCATGAACACGTCACAGCCCTGACGGTGCAACGTGGCCATGCTGTCCGCGAATCTCACCGGCGACAGGATGTGACGGCACCAGTAGTCCGGCCCGGCCAGCTCATCCGTTGCCATTCGTCCCGTGACATTCGAGATCAGGCCAATTTTGGGGAGGGTGTAGGTCACGCTGTGGGCGACCTGCCGAAACTCATCCACCATCGAGGCCATCAGGGGGGAATGGAACGCGTGGGAGACGGTCAGACGCTTCGTTCTGATCCCTTCGTTCCCCAAGGCGGCGATGACGGTCTCCACATCTTGGCCCTGTCCTGAAATCACGACGCTTTGCGGCCCGTTGACCGCGGCGATGGCGACCGTCTTCGCATGGGGCCGGATCAGGGGGGCCACCTGTCCCTCTGCCGCCGAGACCGCGACCATCATGCCGTCCCGGGGCAACGCCTGCATCAGCCGGGCCCGCTCGGCGACCAGCCTCAGGCCGTCCTCGAGGCTGAACACGCCGGCCACACATGCGGCGACATACTCGCCGACACTATGCCCCATTACCACCGACGGTCGGACGCCCCAGGATTGCCACACCCGGGCCAGCGCGTATTCCACGGCAAATAGGGCGGGTTGGGTGTTTGCCGTCGAATTGAGACGGTCTGCAACACATTGATTCGACAGTTCCGCCTGAACCGCTTCTGAATGGATGGACGCGGGATACAGCATCTCAAGCAATCGGTTTTCCAAATCCTCGGACAGCATTTCGTCACACTGATCCAAGGTCTCACGAAACACGGGTTGCGTCTCATAGAGCGTCCTTCCCATACCGAGATGCTGGGCTCCTTGACCGGTGAACAAGAAGGCCATCTTTGGGGGTGGCTTGTGGCCGGTGGCGGATGACAGGTGGCCGCATTCGGACAGCCGGTCCCGCATTTCTGCCACAGAACCGCCCCGCAACGCGAGGCGATGGTCAAAATGGGCCCGGCCGGTGTTGGCAGTGAAACAGACGTCGGCCAACCTTTGGACCGGATGCGATTCAAGATGCGCCTGATAAGCATGGGCCAACTCGTGCAACGCGGTCTCTGTCTTTGCAGAAATGGTCAACAGGTGGCATGGGCGTTCAAGCTCCGAATCATGGGTCCCCACTTCGGGGGCCTCCTCCACCACCAGATGCGCGTTGGTACCGCTCATCCCGAATGAGCTCAACCCGGCAATTCGGGATGACTTCCCTTTGGACCAAGGACGACCTTTTGTGGGTACGATCATGGGAAGGTCATCCCACGGGATGAGAGGGTTGGGGTGTCTGAAGTGCAGATGAGGCGGGATCTCCCCATGTTGCAACGCAAGCACGACCTTGATCAGCCCCACGATGCCCGCGGCCGCCTCCAAGTGGCCGAGGTTGGTCTTCACCGATCCGATGACCAGCGGATCCCTTGGGTCACGATCCTTGCCGAACACCGCACCAAGCGCGCCCACCTCAATCGGGTCGCCCAAGGCGGTGCCAGTGCCATGGGTCTCGACATAGCCGACCCTCGATGGGGAGACTGTGGCATTTTGGAGGGCTTGGCGGATGACCCGTTCCTGAGCCAACTCATTGGGCACGGTGAGACCGCTGCTCAGGCCATTGTGATTGATGGCCGATCCTTTGATGATTGCCAAGATGTTGTCTTGGTTGGCCATAGCGTCCGAGAGTCGCTTGAGTACGACAACGCCGCATCCCTCTCCCCGACCCATGCCATCGGCAGACGCGTCAAAGGTCTTGCAACGCCCATCCGGGGCGAGGATCTGGGTTTTCGACAGACAAACGGTCACCAAGGGGGAGAGGTTCAGTTGCACTCCCCCTGCAATCGCCATATGGCATTCCTGTGACCGGAGACTCTGACACGCCAGATGAACGGCCACCAATGAGGAGGAACACGCGGTGTCCATTGAGATGACCGGCCCTTGAAGCCCCAGCAGATAGGAGAGACGGCCGGCCGCATAGCACAGGCCGTTGCCCGTGCCGGTATGGGGCGTGATGCCTGTCAAGTCCCCGTCCGTCAGCTGCAACACCCCATAATCCATCTGGGCAATGCCGACAAAGACGCCGGTTGCGTTGCCAACCAACCCTTTGGGGGACTGTCCTGCATTCTCCAACGCCTCCCAACCGACTTCCAAGAAGAGACGTTGTTGAGGGTCCAAGTTCACCGCCTCCCGAGAGGATATCTCAAAAAACTGCGGGTCGAACTGGTCGGCCTGGGCCAAGAAGGCCCCCTCGCGGATGGTCATCTTTCCCGTTGCTTTCGGATCCGGGTCATAGTAGGCATCAATGTCCCATCGGTCTGGAGGGACGGGGCCGATCATGTCCCGCCCTTCGCGCAACAGTTCCCAGAACCGCTCCGGGGTGTCGGCCCCAGGAAATCGGCACCCGATGCCAATGATGGCAATCGGCTCGGTCTGAGCATGTTCCATGGCGTCCAGTTTGGCGCGCATCTCCTTTAGAGCCAGCGCGGCCCGTTGCAATGGAGACAATTGGTCAATCCTTCGTCCTTCATCATTCATCCTTCCCTCTGCCAAAATTTCAAGTTGTATGCTCCCTCTGCCAAAATTTCATTTTGGCACACCGGATAACGCGTGGAGTTCTTTGTTAATCAGATCTTCCAAATCATCTTCAGACAGTTGGGCCACCTCGGCGACCGCGTCGGTAACATGGGGGGCCTCTTGAACGAGATCAGGCTCGGAAGACATGTCAGCACCCTCCAGGGCCAGCACATCCGTGGCGAGATAGTCGGCCAATGCCTCGACGGTGGGAAATTTGAATGAGAGGGTTGAGGGGAGCACACACGCCAAGGTGGTTTGCAACCGATTTCTCAGTTCCATGGCGGTCAATGAGTCCATCCCCATTTCAAAAAATCCCTTTTGGGTCTCCATCGTTTGCGATGGATCCAAGCCGAGCACCTTAGCCACTTGGGATTGAAGATGGGCAATCAGGTGTGCCCGTTGTTCATCAGGTCGCCTCGATTCCCTCAACCGTTTGAGAACATCGTCACCCGCTTTCGATTTTGGCGGCTTGGCGTCTCTGAACAGGGAAAAGAAGGGGGAATGCGCTCCCTGGCTCATGAATTGGGACCACCGGATGGGAATGACGCCCACTTGGGGGGAGGGTCGTGACAACAACTTGGCCAACATCCGCACCCCTTGGGAAGGGGTCATGGCATGGATGCCCCGCCGCCTCATCTGCTCCTGCTCGAGGCGGTTGGCAAATCCCACCCCGGACCATACCCCCCAATTGATGCTCATGGCGGGCAGTCTCTGCGCGTGTCGGAAATGTGCCAAGGCATCCAGGAACGTGTTCGCGGCCACATAATTGGCGATCCCCATGCCGCCAAGGAGGGTGGCCGCGCCAGAGAACAGCACAAAGAAATCCAAGGGCTTGTGCCGGGTCAACGTGTGCAAATGCCAAGCCCCTTGGACTTTGGGGGCAAAGACCCGAGAGAAGGATTCCCAATGCTGCTGAGACAACATGCCGTCTTCGAGAACCGCGGCCGCGTGGATGATGCCTCGTAACGGGGGCAGGGAGTGCTCGATGTCGGTCAGCAGCTTGCGGACTTGCTGAATGTCGGAGACGTCAGCCTCGCTGACGACGATCTTCACATCCGTCCACCTCTGTCGCCACTCGTCCAGTTGGGCTTTGACAGCGGAACTCGGTTCCTGGCGACTGGTCAACACCAAACATTTCGCGCCCTGCTCCATCATGAATTTCGCGGTCAGCATGCCGATGCCGCCTAACCCCCCGGTGATCAGGTAAGTGGCAGCGGGGGCGATGGGCGTTTGCCGCTTGCCGCTCGCCGCTCGCCCCTCACCTCTCGCCCCTTGCCTCTTGCCCTTCACCAATCTTGCCACATGACGGACATTGTCACGATAGGCGATCTGATGTTCCGGCGTGTCTGAGCGGATCTCCTCAAAGAGGAGTTTCAGCTCATCTATCGTCGGTTCAGGATCCAAATCGATTCGCACACAGCCGATATCCGGGTGTTCCAAGGCAATCGCCTTTCCCATACCCCACAAGGGAGATTGGGCGATGTTCATCATTGGCGGCAAGTCATTGGCCATGGGAACCGGCATGGCCCCCCGGGTCACCAGCGAGAGTGGGGGCGATTGGGGAAGATCGACTGTCATCAGGGCCTGGACCAGATGCAGGAGGCTGGCGCAACCGTGGCGTTGGGCGGCCTCCAGGTCAACCGTCGTGAGCCGCTCGGTCGGTGTCGCATCCAAGCCCCAGCAATGGATCACCCCGCGCAGGGGGGGTGCTTTTGCGCTCACGGCCACCAAGAGATGATGAAAGTCCCCCGGAGCGTCTGGGGCCACCCGGAATGTCTGTTCATCCAATGGCTCGCATGCCTGACCCGGGAACACGAGAATGGCAGTTTCACCGGCCTCTTGGAAAAGCGCGGCCAACTGCTGACCGATCTTCTGAGATTCATCCGCAAAGATGAGCCAGCTTCCCCCGAGTTGTCGCCGGATTTGGCAATCCAGCGGGAGCGAGTCGGGGTGAGGCAGGGTTGGCTCGGAGAGCGGCGGGGTTGGGCCGGGTTGCTCTTGAGGTGCGATCGCCAAGATCACCGCCTGTCGCAACGGATCCAAGGAGAGGCTCGCCGCCTGTGTGAACCCGTTCTCATGCAACAATGCCTCCCATGGGGCGGCTGGCAGCAACGGGTAGGAGGGGCGCACATGGTGATCCGTGAATCGCCACCACCCCTCAGTCAGGCCGAAGGTCAGATCCGCACTGCATTGGCGGTCGGTCGCCTCCAAGATCGTCAGCATCCCGCCGGGGGCCAACAGGCTACGGATGTGTTGCAAGGTTTCACTCAAATTTCGGGTCGCATGCAACACATTGGCCGCCACGACAATGTCATACGCATGTGCGTCAAATCCCTGAGTCTGAGGCGACTGCTCAATGTCCAACACCTGATGGCGCACAAAGGGATAGTCGCTGAACTTTTCCGCGGCCCGGGACGTGAACAGCGGAGAGAGGTCAGTGAAGGCATAGCTCGTCTGATGGGCCGGCAATCCGGGCAGAAGATGCGCGGTGGTCGCACCCGTGCCCGCACCGATCTCCAATATCCGCACCCCTCGCCCGGGGGGCATTCGCTCCAGCGTGGCGAAGACCGCGTGTCGGACCAGGGTGTTCATCACTTGGGTGGCTGGGGAATGCTGATAATATTGATTTGCCGTGGTCACATCCCCTTCTCGGAACAACAACTGGAGCGGATCACGCGCTCCCCCAAGCACCTCGGCCAGATGGCCGGCACACCTCGACAACAGGGTCAGCTCCGTGATCGCTTCGGGATGCTGCTTGGAGAGCCGGCTGAGTTGTTCCGACGGATGGTTGATCTCAGGGGGCATCAGCACTTCCCAGCGATCATCGGTCTGTCGAAGATGCCCCGCTTCGGCCAATATCTCCAGCAATCGCCCGAGCAGTCGCCGATGTCGGCTGACTACGCCCAACTGTTCGGCCATGGCAAGGGTCGAGAAGGGTTGGTTCGGTCGCCATGTCCATCCGAGTTGGTCAAAGGCATGCCATATGTATGCCACCCCCAAGTCGTCTCCTTGGCGCATGAACTCACCATAGGACTCGATCTGGGGGGTCGCGTCCGCCACATCGGGCTGGATCCGGGCAATGATCTCCGGGAGGGCGGGGATGTAGTCCGGCACCCCGCCAAAGCGGGTTTGGGGTTGCCATTCCACCGCGTAGAGCCAATTCTCCAAGGGGTCTGTTGTCGCGGCCTCAAACGCGTCCCGGCTGGTTCTTTGAAACTTCAGCCCTCCAAGGGTCGCGATCGGTTGGTTGGCGGATGTCACCAGATGCAGGTCAACGGTCTCCGCTTGAGCATCGGCATCATCTTCGTTCCGGATGGTCACTCCCCAGACACGGCCCTCCTCGGGACGACGATGAAACCGAAGCTGTTCCAGCCTCACCGGCACATGAATGTCATCCATCTCCTGATGAGGAAAGCCTACGGCCAACAATCTGAACGCGGCGTCCCACACCGTGGGATGCAGACAGAACGCGGACATCTCCGCCACCTCGGATGGGATATCAATTTGGCCAATCGCCTTGCCTTTTCCTTGCCAGACCGTTTTGAGCACCTCCCTATCTCCTGAATGATCATCGTCAAGGGGGGCCATATCGGTGCATTCTCTCTGCAAGGCCGCCAAATCGGGGATATCTCGTTCTTCTCCCTTGTCTGAGAGGCGATCGGTTGCCTCGGATATCCTGCCTGAGACATGACAGGTCCACGTCGGCTTCCCATTCATCTCATCCGGCACCTCATCATCTGAGCCAAGACTGAAGATCTGAAAGGCATACGTCTCATTCTCCGCCGGCGTCAGCATCAGATGAAGGGGTATCCTCTCGTTTTCCGACAACGTCAGGCCGCGTTGGAACCTGACATCCGTCAACATCAGATGTTCCGATGGGAACGAGACGGTTCCCGCGGCCAATGCCATCTCCAAGTATGTGGTCGCGGCCACGACAGGGGTGTCGAAGACATCGTGTGTCAAACCGGATGTCAAATCCTGTCTGAGCTCGGTTTCAAACCGAATCTTCTCATCCCCTGGCAGATGGAGTTGCCGACCCAGCAGGGGATGTCCCGAACGGGTGCGGGCATGTTCGCCTTGCTTGGCAACGGATGGGGCTTCCGGCAACCAGTGGCGTTTCCGCTGAAACGGA
This sequence comes from Desulfobacterales bacterium, assembly GCA_029940115.1. Classification (GTDB taxonomy): domain Bacteria; phylum Desulfobacterota; class Desulfobacteria; order Desulfobacterales; family 4be13; genus JAOZRQ01. The sequence continues at coordinate 9,696 of JAOZRQ010000073.1, read as the reverse complement.
TAGGTGGGCAATGAGACGCGACGCCGCGGGTGATCCTGATCAACGCCGGCCCAGTCTATGGAAACGCCCCGTACATACAGTTCCCCCAAGCTCTGGAGCATCTGCTCCCATTCATCCCGCCCCTCCCGGAGACTCGGCAGCCAGAGACCCGCATGGTCCGGAAGAGATTCGCGACCCATGCCGAGCAGGATCGGCTTGGGGCCGATCTCCACGAACACGTCACAGCCTTGACGGTGCAACGCGGCCATGCCGTCGGCAAACCGCACCGGCGACAGGATGTGGCGGCACCAATACTCGGGAGTGGCCACCTCGTCCCCCGCCATGGCACCGGTGACATTGGAGATCAGGCCGATCTTTGGCGCGGCATAGGCCACCTCGGCCGCGACCCGCCGGAAGTCGGTCAGCATCGGTTCCATCAGGGGCGAATGGAATGCGTGGGAGACGGTCAATGCCCGGATTCGGAGGCCCTCGGCATCAAGGGTGGCAATCAGCGGCTCCACCACTTGACGTTGCCCGGAGAGCACGACGCTCTCGGGCCCGTTGACCGCGGCCACCGAGACCATTCCCGCATGAGGTCGGATCAGCGGGGCAACCGTCGCTTCAGTTGCTGAGACCGCAACCATCATGCCGTCTTGGGGCAGCGCCTGCATCAGCCGCGCCCGCTCGGCGATGAGTCTCAGACCATCCTCCAAGCTGAACACCCCGGCGAGGCACGCAGCGACATATTCGCCGACGCTGTGACCCATCACGACAGCGGGCCTGATGCCCCAAGAAAGCCACAGCTCGGTGAGTGCGTATTCAAGAGCGAACAGTGCCGGCTGGGTGTACGCGGTCTCGTCCAGGGGCTGAGATGGGCAGTCGGCCAGCCGCCGCTCGCCGCTCGCCGGATAGAGAACTTCGAGCAATGGCGTTTCCAAGTGGGGACGCAACATGTCATCACAGCGTTCCAGCGTCTCACGAAAACTGGGTTGTGTCTCATATAGCTGGCGGCCCATCCCCACATACTGTGAGCCTTGGCCAGTACACAAAAGGGCGATCTTGGGCGGCGTGTCACTCTCTTTCGCCCGTCCCTGACAAACACCTCTTGATGTCTCCTCGCCAGTTGTCACGGCGGCGAGGCTCTGTTGCAGCTGATGGCCCGATTTCCCCAGCACACAGAGCCGATGCTCAAAATGAGCGCGGCAAGTGTTGGCTGCAAAGCAGAGATCGCCCCCATCAGATTCAGGATGGGCGGACAAATGCTCCTCATAGCGCCCGGCCAAATCGAGCAGCGCTTCAGGTGTCTTGGCAGACAGGGTCAACAGATGCAACGGACGCTTCCCCACAACTTCTGAGGCCTTCTCTTTTGAGACGGGTGCCTCCTCCAACACCACATGGACATTCGTGCCGCTGAAGCCGAACGCGCTCACCCCCGCCATCCGACGATGATCGCTTCGTCTCCATGGCGTCAGCGTTGTGGGGACTTCCAAGGGGTATTTCTCCCACGGAATGCGGGGATTCGGCTGTCTGAAATGCAGATTGGGCGGGATCTGTTCGTGTTGAAGCGCGAGCACGGTCTTGATCACCCCCGCGATGCCGGCCGTACTCTCCAGATGGCCCATGTTCGTCTTGACAGAGCCGATCCGCAACGGTTCAGCGCGGTCCTTGCCAAAGACCTCCCCCAACGCGATCACCTCTATGGGATCCCCGAGTGAGGTGCCTGTGCCATGCGCCTCCACATACCCAATCTGGGCCGGCAATACGCCGCCGTTCTCCAAGGCTTGGCGAATCACGGCCTGCTGAGAGGGGCCGTTCGGAACGGTCAGGCCGCTGCTGCGACCGTCCTGATTTACAGCCGACCCCCGAATCAGGGCGAGGATGTCATCTCCGTCATGGACCGCGTCGGTCAGGCGTTTGAGAAGCACCACGCCGCACCCCTCGCTCCGCACAAACCCGTCGGCGGCCGCGTCAAAGGTCCTGCAGCGGCCGTCAGGGGAGAGCATGCCTGATTTTGAGAGGGAGATGTTCGGCTCGGGTGACAGAATCAGGTTGGTCCCGCCGGTCAGCACCATCTCACATTCGCGCTGACGCAGACTCTGACAGGCCAGGTGGAGCGCGACGAGGGAGGAGGAGCAGGCGGTGTTGACGGGCAGGCTGGGGCCCGTCAGACCCAAGATGTAGGAGACGCGTCCCGCCGCGATGCTGTGGGAAAATCCCGACCCAAAATAGGCGTCAATCCGGTCCAGGCCATCCCGCGCCCTCATCTGCTGAAAGAGGTAATCCTGATGGCTGATGCCGATGAATACCCCCACTTGCCTGCCGAACAGGTGTTGGGGGAGTTGATTGGCATTCTCGATCGCCTCCCACGCCACCTCCAGCAACAGACGCTGCTGGGGGTCGAGATTGATCATCTCCCGGGGAGAGATGCCGAAAAATTCGGCATCAAACATATCCACCTGATCCAGGAACCCGCCGTGACAAGTGTGCATCTTGCCGGGGACGGTCGGATCCGGGTCATAATACGCGTCCATGGGCCAGCGGTCGGGAGGGACTTCCGTGATGACATCCCTTCCCTCACAGAGCAGTTCCCAAAGACGCTCGGTGTTATCCGCTCCCGGAAAGCGGCATCCCATGCCGATGATGGCAATCGGTTCCGCGTTCAGCAACTCGCGCTTCGACTCAAGTTGCCGGATGGCCAGTGCCAGCTTGAGGGGGGACATGGTGGCAATGCGTTTGGACAGGCTCACTGTTCTCCTTTCGGTCCTGGGTTCTCGGTTCTGGGCTCTCGGTTCTGGGCTCTCGGCTCTCGGTTCTCCCGCTCGGTCCGGATTGGCAAATCCGAACCCCGCGGCGGGGGATTTGTCAATCCCCCGCGAGCACACGGGCATTTTATTTGGGGATTTGTCAATCCCCCGCGAGCACACGGGCATTTTATTTGGGGATTTGTCAA
>JAOZRQ010000073.1:4740-6667 GCA_029940115.1 Desulfobacterales bacterium | reverse complement strand
TCACAGGTCACTGATCACAGGTCACTGGTCACTGGTCACCGGTCACTGATTACCGGTCACTGATTCTCAGCCTGACCTCATCTTCTGACAGGGTGTCAATTTCCGTCAGCAATTCCTCCAAGTCGTCATCCCCCTCTTCGGTCGCGTCGGAGAAGGGGGCATCAGCGGACGCGTCGTCGGAGGCATCCTCGGTGGCCGGGGTGAGGGCCTTGATCTCGAGTGCCAGATAATGAACCAGCGATTCCAAGGTGGGATAATCGAAGGCCAAGGTGGACGGCAGTTCGATATCGAGATCGGCTTGCAACAGATTTCTCAGTTCCACCGATGTGAGTGAGTCCATCCCCAGATCAAAAAAACCTTGCTGGGGGGAGATGGGCCGGGAGGGATCCAAGCCGAGCACTTTTGAGACATGGGATTGCACCCAGAGGGTCAGGCGGGCCTGCCGCTCCTCATCCGCCAAGGACATGATATCTTTCTTGAAATCAGGACGCCTCTCGATGGACGGTCGTTCTGTCATTCCGGACGGTTTCCCCTTCATCTGCGCCAGCAAGGGTCGCTCCCCTCGCACCTCACAGATCGCCTTGAACACTGGCCAATTGACATGCGCCACCGTGACTTGGGGCCTCTTGGCACTCAAAAGGTGAGCCATCGCCTCGATTGCCGATTGGGGCGGCATGGTTTCGATGCCCTGACGGTTCAGCCAGATTTCGGCCTTTGCTGAGACCATCCCACCGCCCCCCCAATGTCCCCAGTTGATGGTCAGGGCCGGCAACCCGAGTCCTTGGCGATAATGGGCCAGCATATCAAGGAAGTGGTTGGCCGCGGCATAATGCGCTTGTGCCTTGGCTCCCCATACCGATGCGCCCGAAGAGAAGCAGAGGAAGATGTCCAATGGCATCTCCTGGGTCAGACGGTGCAAGAGCCACGCGCCCTGCACCTTGGGACGCAACATGGCCTGCAACGAATCGAGGGTGATCGCCTCAATCGCCTCATTCTGAGACACGCCCGCTGCGTGAATCACGCCCCGCAAAGGCGGCATTTGCTTTCCAATGGGCTCAAGCACGGCAGAGAGTTCCGACTCCACGGCAACGTCCCCTTGGACCACCCGCACCTCAACCCCGGTCTCCCGCAATTGGCGGATCGTCTCCGCGGCCTGGTCGGAAGGATGGTGACGTCCCATGAGGAGGAGATGCCTCCCTCCCTGTTCCGCCATCCATCGGGCCACCTGCATGCCCAAGCCGCCCAAGCCGCCCGTGATCAGGTAGCTCGCATCCGGTCGCAACGGCCGGTCTTCTGAGGAAGGGGCCGGGTGGCTGGATACCAGACGGGCCACATGACGACCGCCTTCCGGATGCGCCAAGAAATCTTCGGCATCTGGTTCCGATATCTCTGTGAAGATCGCTTCTGCCATCCCCTGCATGTCGGACGACGCCACGTCGATCATCCCGCCCCAGAATTCGGGATGCTCCAAGGCAATCCCCTTGCCCAATCCCCAAAGCGGCGACTGGGCGAGGCCCGTCACCTGACCCTTTGCTGCGGCAGGCACGGCATCCTGGGTCACCAGCCAGAGGGATGCGGAATGAGCCTCCCGTTTGGCCAGTGCCTGCACCAAATGCAACACACTGGCACAACCCAAGATCTGCGCGTATTCCAAATTGGGGATCGTCAACTGGTCGGCCGGTGCCGCGTCGAGACTCCAGAGATGGAGCACACCTTTCAACGATTCTCCGTCTCTGTCGAGCGTCTCTTGGAACAACTGCTCAAAATCCGCGGGACGGGTCGGATCGATGGGAAAAGAAACCCGGCTTTTTTGGGTGGAAGGATCGTCGGGTTCGGGGAAAAGCCGGGTCTTTCCCTCTCCAGAAACCCGGCTTTTTTGGGTGGAAGGATCGTCGGGTTTCGGGAAAAGCCGGGTTTCCCCCTCTCC
>JAOZRQ010000073.1:0-4640 GCA_029940115.1 Desulfobacterales bacterium | reverse complement strand
TTTTTTGGGTGGAAGGATCGTCGGGTTTCGGGAAAAGCCGGGTTTCCCCCTCTCCTGAAACCCGGCTTTTTTGGGTGGAAGGATCGTCGGGTTCGGGGAAAAGCCGGGTTTCCCCCTCTCCAGAAACCCGGCTTTTTCGGGGAACGGGGGCTTTGGATTCGGGGAAAAGCTGGGTTTCCGTTTTCGGATAAACCAAGCATACCCTCTCATGACGTTGTCGCAGGCGATGGGCCACGGCCGCTCCCACCCCATGGGTGTCTGCAAAGATGAGCCAGGTTCCCGAAGGCTGCCGAAGATCCGGTGGCCGAGCATCCCCCTTTTTGGCCACAATCACCGCCTGCCTGGCATTCGAGCCCTGATCCGGCGATGGGGCCATCGCGGCCACCTCGGCAAACCCGCTCTCTTCCAGCAGGGTCTGCCACGCGCCGACGGAGAGCAACGGATAGTCGGGTCGCAACGAATGGTCCGTGAATCGCCACCACCCCTCGGTCAGCCCAAAGGTCAGATCCAGCCAGCGTTGACGTTCCGTGCTTTCAAGAAGCACCAGTATTCCCCCGGGCGTCAACAGGGTGTGGATGTGTTGCAATGTCTCGCGCAGATCCCGGGTCGCATGGAGCACATTGGCGGCCATCACCACATGATGCTCATGCTCGCCAAATCCCTGATCCTGGGGGGATTGTTCAATGTTCAGGAGTTGGCCGCGCACAAAGGGATAATCCGCAAAGGTCTCGCCGGCCTGGGTTGCAAACAGGGGGGAGATGTCGGTGAACCGATAGTCCGTCTGGTGAGGCGGAAGGTGTGGCAACAGATGGGCGGTGGTGCCTCCCGTGCCCGCGCCGATCTCCACCATGCGCAACCCGTGTCCTTGGGGCAACGATTCGACTGCCGACAAGACCACCTTCTGGACAATGGTGTTCATCACCTGCGCGCCAAGGGAATCCTGATATATCTGCGCGGCGGTGGTCCAATCCCCTTGGGGAAACAGCAGCTGGAGCGGGTCACACTCGCCCCGCAACACTTGGGCCAGTCGCCGGCCACAGCGGTCATGCAATATCTGTTCGGGGCCTGCCGTCGGATGATCTTCTGACAAGGGTGACGCATCTTCTGTCACAGGGCTGACAGAAGGAATCGTGGCCACTTCCCAACCGTTCTCCCGGGCTCGCAGGAACCCCTCCTCCGCCAATATCTCCAAGAGACGGTTCAGCAATCGCCGGTGTTGGTCCGCCACGCCCAACTGCTCCGCAAGGGATGCCGTCTCAACATGCGATTTGGCCTCCCACACCCATCCCATCTGATCCAAGGCATTCACGATGTGTTGCACACTGGATGCCTCAAGTCGTGCCACCAGCGTCCCATGAGACTCAAGCTGGGGCATCGCGTTCGCCACATACGGCTCCACATGGGTGCGGATGGCCGAGGGGGAGGGGATGTGATCCGCGGACCATCCGAAACGCGGCCGGGGTATCCATTCGATTTCGCAGAGCCAATCTTGAAAGACCTCGGAACGAGCCATGACCTCCTGCCGATGGTGCTGAGACAACGCGTTCAGCAATTTGGGCAACAGGCTGATCTCATCTTGGGAGAACGCTTCGGTCTGGCTCAGGCGTCGCGCCAGTTGTTCCGTCTCCCCCTGATCCAGCAGGGCGAACACATCGCTTTTGGGCAAGGTCTCCGCTTCGAGAGGGACTTTGGCCGCCGGGCCCAGTCGGCAAGGCTCTCGGCAAAAGGGATAGGTGGGCAACTGGACGCGGCGGCGCGTGCAATCTTGGTCAAACCCGGCCCAGTCTATGGGGAAGCCGCGGACATGCAACTCCCCCAAGCTGTGGAGCATCTGGTTCCAATCATCCCGGGCCTCTCGCAGGCTGGGCAGCCAGACGCCCGCGTCGTCTGGCAGAGACTGGCGGCCCATGCCGAGCAGCGTCGGCTTGGGGCCGATCTCCAGAAACATGTCACACCTCTCCTGATGCAACGTCTCCATGCCGGCGGCGAACCGCACTGGGGAGAGGATGTGACGACACCAGTAGTCCGGAGAGGTCATCTCATCCGTTGCGAGAAGACCCGTGAGATTTGAAATCAGGTCAATTTGTGGTGAGGCGTAGGCCACCCCTGCGGCCACCCGCCGAAACTCGTCCACCATCGGGGCCATCAGGGGGGAGTGGAACGCGTGGGAGACGTTCAGTGACTTCGTCTTGCCCCCCTCAGCCTTCAAAACGGCAACGACGGCCGCCACGTCCTGGCGATCTCCGGAGATCACGACGCTCTCCGGCCCATTGACCGCGGCGATGGAGACGGTCTCCGCATAGGGTCGGATCAGCGGGGCCACCTGCGCCTCACTTGCTGACACGGCGACCATCTCCCCATCCCGGGGCAAGGCCTGCATCAGACGCGCCCGCTCGACGATCAGTCTCAGCCCGTCCGCTAGGCTGAACACGCCGGCCACACACGCGGCGACATACTCGCCCACGCTGTGCCCCATCACGGCGGTCGGGGCGACGCCCCAAGTTTGCCACAACTTGGCCACCGCGTATTCGAGTGCGAACAGGGCCGGCTGGGTGTAAGCGGTCTCGTGTAGGGGCGATGGGCGTCCTTCGACAAGCTCAAGAAGCGGGGGCAAGCGGCCAGCGGCCGCTTGCCGCTCTCCGCTCTCCGCTCGCCCATCGCCTATCACCCCTCGCCCATTTATGATGTCCAGTATGGAGCGGTTCAGGTGGGATTGGAGAATCTTGTCACACTGGTCAAGGGCTTGGCGGAAGGTCGGCTGGGTCTCGTACAGTTGACGTCCCATACCGGCATATGGGGAGCCCTGACCGGTGAAGAGAAAGGCGATTCTCGGGACCTCTTCCCGTGCCCGGCCTTGGCACCTGCCGGCTGTCTCCTGACCGGCAGCAACGGCTGTCAGGCGTTCACGCACTTGGAGATTGACTTCGCCCATCACACAGAGCCGATGCTCGAAGTGTGAGCGGCAGGTGGCCGCGGTGTGGCAGATGTCTCCCAGGTCCGCATCCGGGTGTGCAGAGAGGTGTTGCTCATATCGCCTCGCGAGATCGGTCAGCGTCTCGGGACGCTTGGCGGAGAGGGTGAGCAGATGGAGGGGTCGCTCCCGGTCTCGATATCCTTCCGCCTCCCGGATGTTCGGGAGTGGCCCCTCCGCCACCACGAGATGGGCATTGGTGCCGCTGAAGCTGAACGAACTCACCCCTGCCAGTCGCTCCCCTTTGGTGGGCCACCTCCGCAATGAGGTCGGCACGGCCACCGGCAACGCGTCCCAGTCGATGAGTGGGTTGGGGATATTGAAGTGCAGGTGAGGAGGAATCGCCTGATATTGCAGGGACAGGACGACCTTGATCAGGCCGGCCATGCCGGCCGCGGCCTCCAGATGACCGATATTGCCCTTCACCGAGCCGACAAGCAGCGGGTGGTCAGCGGTGTGGCTCGTGGCAAAGACATCGCCGAGGGCGCTCATCTCTATGGGATCGCCCAATGCGGTTCCCGTGCCATGCGCCTCGACGTAACCGATCTGATCCGGCGACACTCCTCCATTCGCCAAAGCCTGACGAATCACCTGCTCTTGGGAGGGACCATTGGGCACGGTCAGACCGCCGCTCGGACCATCCTGGTTGACAGCGGACCCGCGTATCTGGGCACATATCCGATCCTGGGAGGCATTCGCGTCCGACAGGCGTTTGAGCACGACGACGCCACATCCCTCCCCGCGGCCGTACCCGTCCGCGGATGCGTCAAAGGTCTTGCATCGGCCGTCCGGTGACAGCATCTGTGCCTTGGAGAAGACCAGGTGAAGGGCCGGCCCCATCAGGTTGACCCCGGCCACGAGGGCCAGGTCACATTCGCCGAGGCGCAGGCTCTGGCAGGCCAGGTGAGCCGCGACCAGGGCCGACGAACACGCGGTGTCCACAATCAGACTCGGCCCCGTGAATCCGAAGATGTAAGAGAGGCGTCCGGCCGCGGCACCCAACGAGGCCCCTGTGCCGGAATAGGCGTCCACGTGATCCTGATTTGCCGGTCCCAGCAGGGAGAGCGCATGTTCAAAATTTGATATGCCGAGGAAGATGCCGGCACGACTGCCATATACCTGTTCCGGAACGATGTTGGCATGTTCCAGGGCCTCCCACGAGACCTCCAGCAACAGACGCTGTTGGGGATCCATGGTCGCAGCCTCACGAGGGGAGATGCCGAAGAACTGCGGGTCAAACCGGTCCACCGGTTCCGACAGGAACCCACCATGGCGGGTGCACATTTTCCCAGGCACGTCTGGATCGGGGTCATAATGGGCGTCCACGTCCCATCGGGTCTTGGGCACCTCAATGATGGCGTCCCGCCCGTCGTGCAACAGTCGCCAGAACGCCTCCGGGTCATTCGCCATGCCCGGGAATCGGCACCCCATGCCGATGATGGCGATCGGTTCGGTTCTCGCACGTTCTGAGGCGTCAAGTTTGGCCTGCATCTCCTGCAACGCCAGCAACGCCCGCTTGGTGGCCGAAAGATCGCCGGGTGATGTCGGATTTGTGTTCATAATGGAATTCGTTTTTTGGGCATCCTTCATTTATGGTTCACATTTTTCAAGCCAAAAAGTTTGTAGTTCCGCCTTCAGGCGGTGTCACACCGCCTGAAGGCGGAACTAC
>JAOZRQ010000072.1:297-17625 GCA_029940115.1 Desulfobacterales bacterium | reverse complement strand
ATGAACACGGATGGACGCGGATGAGCCCGCGGCAGACAGGCCGTCCGCGTCCATCTGCGTTCATCCGCGGCTCACAATGGAAAGGTTGTCCCTCATATGCAGACACCTGAAAACATATGGCCAAGTACTTATGAGGAAATCGTCTGATGCCAAAAGATTTGGTCAATCGATTTTGCAAAGGCGCGGGAAAAGACTTCCGCGGATCGCCATGTGACCATTATGACCCTTCCACCAACGAGTGCCGCCTGCTCAGGCAAGGAAAGACAAAAGCCGTATTTGATCATGGGAGGTGTGAGCCGGTCAAGATGCTGAGATCCGCAGTTGCCAAGTACATGAAACATCACTGGTCCATCATAGAGCCCAAAGCCCATCAGCAACATGCTGGGGACCCCACATATGAGGATGGATATGCGACTTTCATATCTGACAGGCTTTTGGAAAAGCTGAGAGATGCAAATCTGAAAAAAGGATATACCCTGCCTGTCCTGATCGGGTATATTCGCAAAGCTTCCCGCAATGAAGTGAAAGAAATTTTCCTGAAGGAAGAGTTGCGCCGGAAAGCATGTGATCAATGCGCCTTTTTGTCCCAGTCAAAACCTCATGTCTGTCAAAAGCCGGAAAACCGGGTGACAACAGAATCAGGGGAAGAGGTTTTCAAACCGAACAAGTATTACGGCAAAAAAAGAAACCCGTCTGACCGCGCATGTGAAGAGGGGTTCACTTCTTTCACAGAGGAAACCCTTCTGAATGATCCGACAACTGACGAATCAGGGAAGATTTTTTTCGGAATGACGGTCATGGACATTCATGAACTCTTAAATCAGCGGATAGAGTGGGCAAAGGACAAAAACACAAAAAAGCGGTACAAACGTCAGCATGCAGTTTTTACGGAATTGCTTCACCTAATCGACGAGGGGGAATCGAATACCCAAGCAAAAAAGCAGATTGCGGATATACTTGGAAAAGACGAAAAGACCATCAGAAACGATTTGGAAGAGATCAAGGCATTTTTGAAAAAAAAATTCCTCTGATTCTGGAAATCTGGTGTCTTTAAGATATCAGAGGGAGACGGTGTGATAATGAAAGAAAATAGAAAACATATCTTGACAAGTGCCTTGGAAACCGATGATGCCTTTTTCAAGTTTTTGAGACAGGAGGCGGCTTCCCTTGGATACCGGAAGCTGAGGGAACAGATGAAGATAGACGGGCGACATCCGTCAGGGGAGATGTTGCACGATTATGTCATGGACGAGCTGGATGAAGAATCTGCCCGTCACCTGAGGGGCCATCTCCTGCTCTGCCACCCCTGCACCGATGGAGTGTTGAGACTACTGATGCGGATTGAGGATGAACTGGACCAAACGGCAATGGATCGGGCCAATGAGATGACTGGGGAGAGGCCGGGGGAAGGGCCTGTCTCAGTGATTGACGCGCTGGCATCTTGGATATCCCGACCATGGGAACCCCGATGGGCCGGTCAGCCGGTGACCGCCTCGGATATCCCCGAACAGGAACACAGCTTCAGAATGGACGACGGTGAGATCAGGCTCTCCTGCAATTGGCGGGAGGCGCACGGGGAGTATCCGGCCTACATCCGGGTGGCCTGGGAGGCGGACATCATGAGTCCGAGCAACATCGAGGCCCGATTCACCGAACCTGAAACCCGGAAGATACGGGCCCAGGTTCGTCTCGGGACCCATCTCGCCGGGGAGAGGACATTCACCAGCGACGACCTGGGGTTTGATCCGTCACGGGAGAGATGGGCGGTCGCTGTGATATTGACAGAGGAGGAGTGATCATACGGTTCGCATACCCGAATGTCAAAGCAGGCCGGTTCATCGGATGCAGCCGGTATGCGGTCTTTCCATCTGACGAAAGGCTGGCGGGATATGTCATTGCCGACCCCCAATCCGTGAAACTCACGGAGGTGACGGAATCCGCCTCGATCCTGGCGCCGAAGTCATCCGAAACAGGCCGGATCGTCCATGAGACGAAAGATCGGCCTGAACACCGATATATCGGCGATTCTCTGGATCTCGCGTACCTGCTTGCGCTGGTGAGCCGCTCCGAGAAGGTCAGGCCCGACATGCCGGCCGACATCTGGTGTACCGGCCGCATTGACCTGGTCGGAGAGGATCCCATCCTGAAACGGGTGGACCCGGCCGGATTCGGGACCAAGCTGGACGCGTTCCTGTCAGAGGAGAACAGCGACTGGCTGTTTGTGGTTCCCGATTCGAATCTGCAACAGAAACTCGGCGTCGATCTGGACACGCGGGAGGATGTCGCCGCTTTCACATTGAAACAGTTTCGAAAGTGTCGCTCTCCAAGTCTTTTTGAAAGAAAGACGATCATAAAGGTCCGCAGGCATGAGCTCCGCCCCTTGGTGGACATCCTGTTCCAAGGGCCCGGAATGGCAAGATGCCTCAGGAACCTGTTCCCGTTCGGACGTCTCGGAAGTTTGGGATGTCAGGGCCTGAGGCCTCTCCTTTTGAAATCGGCCCTGATCCTGATGCTGATCTCCCTGCCCCTCATCGGTTACCAAGTCATCGGCATCACTCCCCCAAAGCCCGGGAAACAGCGGGACTCCCTGACCGGAATGACTTTTGTCCGAATTCCGGGAGGTTGCTATGAGATGGGGTGCGGGGATTGGACCGATGACTGTTCCGAGTATGAATTCCCGGTCCATAGGATCTGCGTGGATGACTTCTGGATGGGGCAGACGGAGGTCACGCGGGGGCAATGGAAATCGCTCATGGCGGACCAACCTGAATGGAGGGAACTCATGGAGAGATACCCGTCAGCCTTTGGACGAGACGCGGACCACCCCGCCACCATGTTGAGTTGGCATGATGCGAATGCGTTTGTCAGCGCATTGGCTGAAAGAACAGGATCATCCTGCCGCCTGCCCACCGAAGCCGAATGGGAACATGCCTGCCGGAGCGGCGGCCAGCCGGAGAAATATGCAGGCGGAAGAAGCCTGGAGCGGCTGGCGTGGTACCAGGCGAACAGCCTCGGCACAGTGCATCCGGTTGGCAGGAAGGCCCCCAACGGACTCGGATTGCATGACATGAGCGGCAATGTGAAGGAATGGTGTTCGGACATGTACCGAGCCGACGCGTATCGCAAGCATTCAGAGGAGAACCCACTGATGACGGACGGGACCGGCCGGGTGGCTCGGGGTGGGAGCTGGAGTGGCAGCCCGAGGTTCATCCGATGCGGATATCGGTTCGGCGCACCACCTGACACCCGGGCGAACGATATTGGGTTTCGAGTGGTGAAGATAGAGTAGATTTTTGCAAACGTAAACTTGAACGTGAACTTGAACTTGAACGTGAACTTGAACTTGAACGTGAACTTGAACGTGAACGTGAACGTGAACTTGAACGTGAACTTGAACGTGAACGTGAACGTGAACGTGAACTTGAACTTGAACTTGAACGTGAACGTGAACGTGAACTTGAACTTGACCATGGACAGGGATTCGGAGCGGATGATGATTGAAACTGTCATTGGGACATGCTCTCCCGCTTGCGACCGTCACCCTCGTGTGTCACGGAGCAAAGTGCCAAAAAACGAAAAGTCATACCAAATCAGGGGAACAAATATGGAGAAATTGCTCAAACCGAAAGAAGACCTTCACTGGGATCTGGAAGGCATCGAATTTGCCATCAGGGAACGTGTGGGCGATCCGTCCCGCCTCATCGGACGTGTCGGGGAACTGGAATTTCTTTACAGATGGGCAGACCATGTCAGGGACCAACTGAGCCGCAGCATCGCGTTCCTGGGCCGACGCAAGATCGGAAAGAGCCTTGTCCTCGAGCGTCTGTACAACGTCCTGTACAGCGAACACAAGGGGCTGATCCCGTTCTATTACGAGTTCAGGGAGGGCAGGCGCAGCGGACAGGAGTTCTACATCGACTTTGCCATCCGCTTCTACATGCAGGTTCTCGGGTATTACACCCGTGACATCACTTGGAACCGGAGGGCCATGAGACCGGACAGACGGATACCGGACATCGGGACACTTCTGAAGGAGATCGCCCCGCTGTCGGTCCCGAACAAGGAGGTCATCACGGACCACCTGAGAAACAGCATGGGCCTGTCACAACTGGAGATGCCGCAATACGAGTATGTCCTCGCGGCGGTGGGTGTCCCCGAGGGGTTCGCCTCGATGGTCGGCGTGGAGGACCGGGTCGTGCAGATGCTCGACGAGTTCCAGTACCTGAACATGCACATCGACGCCGGGGAGGAGGAGAAACCCTGCAAGGCGTACATGTCGTCGGCTGAGAGCCGGGTGGCCCCCCTGCTCATCACCGGATCACTGATGGGGGTCGTCTCCCATGATCTGATGCTGTGGCTGCCGCAACGGTTCACCGAGGTGTTCGTGCCGAAGATGGATGAATGCGAATCAGCGGAGATGACACTGAACTACGCCAAGTTTTTCGGACATCGGATCGACAGGGAACTCGCCGAGTACATTGTACACATCACCAACAATGTTCCGGGACGGATCGTTGACCTGCTGACTCCGAACATGGGCAAGCCTGAGATTTCCACCTTTGACGATGTGGACAGGGCGCTGGCTTGGGAAGTTGGAAAGGGCCGCATCAGGAGCGACTGGGAGGAATATCTGTCATTCGCCATGAACGGCGTCAATGACGTCAACCTGCGCAGAATCACATACTTCCTCTGCCGGCACGAGGGGGAGTGGTATTATCCGAGCCAGCTCAGGCAGGCCATGTCGCTTGACCTGGATGAGGAGAGACTGCGGAGGGAGCTGAGGCTGCTGCACAAGTATGATCTCATCGAGGAGAGGGGCGGCAGATACGGCGGCGTGTTTGATCGGACGCTGAGGAAGGTCCTGATGACGATTCATGCCGACCTGTACGGCCTGCCCATTGACGAGTTCGACAGCTACTTCAGAAACGACAACATGCTGGATGATCTGAGAGAGCGTGCCGAGCAACTGGAGCTGGGTCTGGCCGAGGCCGAGGAGCTGCGCGGGAAGCTTGACATCCTGCAGGGCAGCCACAACAATCTGAAGGGCCGATATTATGAGCAGGAGGTGATGCTGAGGCTCATCCGGCATGTCATCGCCGGCAAGGGCGGAATCGTCGCCGGAATCGATGTCACGGCGTTTGTCCCCGTGATCGGCTACCATCTGCCGAGCGGCGAGGAGATTGATGTCGTTCTGGAGGGAGAACACGCCGTCATCATGGCGCAGTGCAAGAATCATCTTCCGAGGTATCTGAACAGAATCACCGAAAAGACCGTGGACGAATTCATTGGGAAGGCCGGGCGTCTCCATGGTGACCGCTTTTCCGGCAAGGAGCTCAGGATGGCTTTTTTCAGCAAGCACGGATTCGAGAAAAAACTTGAGTCATATATTGAGGAGAGGGGAGTTGTGACCAAGCTTGAAGGATGATAGTTCCGCCTTTAGGCGGTGTCGCACCGCCTAAAGGCGGAACTACAAACTGGGAAGCACTTGCGCTTTCAGCCTCGGAATTGATTCCGAGCATCAACGGAGACGACAGATGTGAGACCATCACCAAAAATCAGCCGCCTTCTCATTGCCCTGATTTCAACCGCACTATTCTCTCTGCCAAGCTGTCAGACCTTCCCGGACATCAGCATCGAAAAGGATGGCAAGCGATACGGCGTGACCCGGGGTCTGTTCTAGGGCCGCTGGTGGCACTACTACAAGCGGGGCCTTTCATTTGCGGACGGCGCATTCTGGAAGGAGGCGAAATCCGATCTGAAAGAGGCGATCCAACAGCGGGATCGTGATCAGTGGCAGGCCAGAACTTACGGAATGCTCAACTTTGTGGACTACTTCCCGCATCGTGAACTGGGTGTCATCCACTACAAACAGGGGCGGATGGCGGCGGCGATCAAGGAATTGAGCCATTCCCTTGGATCGGAAAAATCCGACAAGGCCGAACAGTATCTTGATCGGGCGAGAAAAGCCCTGATTCAAAGGGGGCAATCGGATCAGGCACCCCCGGAGATCAATGTCAGTTCGCCGATCCAGCCCTTTCTGACCCGTGCGTTCTCCGTCATGATCAAAGGAACGGCTAAGGATGACACCTTTGTCCGCCATGTCAGCGTCGGGGGAAACCCAGTCCGAGTGGATGTCTCGAAACCGGAGATTCCGTTCCGTGTGAAAGTGCCGCTTGTTCCGGGTGAGAACAAAATTTTGATTCAGGCTGAGGACCTGACTGGCAAAACCGGCCACGCCCTCATCAGCGTCAATGTGGATCGAAGAGGCCCTGTTGTCAGCCTCGACGAACCTTTTGAGGACCTCTCATCCTCTGAACCAGCCGTCATGGTGATGGGTCATGCGTTTGACGCATCAGGGTTGGCCGAATTGGAGATCAACGGCAGAAAGCTTCCACTCCACGAGGCAAAAGCATTTCAGATTCAGCAACGCATCCCGCTTGAATCCGATGAGAAAGAAGTGGTCGTCAAGGTCAGGGACCGAGCCGAAAACATCACCACTGCCACATTGACCACCAAAGGTGTGCCAAAATTGCGCTTTGGCAGTGTGCCAAAGTCGCACTTTGTCAATGATTGGATGCGTCCTTTTCTGTCAACGTATGATTTTGAAAACCCTTCTTCGTTGTTTCTGGCCCAAAAGGACGTCACTATGGTGTCGGACATGAGCGATTCCCTCATTTCGTATCGGATGCGTCCTTTTCTGTCAACGTATGATTTTGAAAACCCTTCTTCGTTGTTTCTGGCCCAAAAGGACGTCACTATGGTGTCGGACATGAGCGATCCCCTCATTTCGTATCGATCAGGCCCTCGAATAACCGACACGACCGGTCCCCACATCGAATTGCGGGGTGTCAAGGATGGGCGGCAGATCACTTATCTGGACCAGATATTTGTTGACGGATACGTCATGGATGGGGAGAGTGGGGTGAACCTTCTCCATGTCAACGGAAAACCGTTTTTTGAATCCCGGGAGCTTCCCCTTGCAGAGGGCATGGTAAGGAAGATTGATCCTGACACCAGGGAGATTGGCATTGACATCGGCACGGAAACCAACATCAAAGAGGGGATGAAGCTGATCGTATATCAAATCGGGGAAGGGGGAGAAGCCTCGAGGGTTGCCCAAGACTTCAGGGAACTGGGCCGGGCCCGGGTCAAATGGATCCAATGGAAAGAGTCCCTCGCAATTTTGGATCAGGAGACGGATGAACATTTGATAAAGCCGGCGCATCGGGTTATCACCCGCTGAAAATGAAAGATGGAGGATGACGCATCGGGTTTGTCAATTCAAACTGGGCGGGTGGCAGGAATATTCACAGAGAAGGAGGCTCAATTATGAATGAAATCCAAGTGATTGAAAGTTGCCAAGGAATCTGGATCGAAGAAAAATGGCTACACAAAGCCGGACTCGGCCTTTGGGTGGAAGTTGAGATGAAAAATGGCGAGATCTGCATTCGTCCCACTTCTGGTGCGGTCACTCCGAGACGAACATCTGAAAAAGGATGGAATGTGTTTCGTACCCTCGGAGATGATGCCGAGGAGGGGTGTCTGAGGGACGCGTCTGAACATCATGACATATATCTCTACGGGAAAAAATGATGAGACGTATTTTTGTTGATACAAGTGCTTGGGATGCTATCGCAGACAAGGGAGACAAAAACCATCAGGTCGCTCTTCAATTCAGAAATGTGATTGACAAAAGGACAAAACTGATTACCTCAAATTACGTTCTTGATGAACTGTACACATTGCTCCTTATGAATGTCGGAATTCGGAGAGCGGTTGATTATAAAAGAAAAATAGACATTCTTATAAGAGAAAATGTCTTGGAGGTCGTTTGGGTGAACAGGAATATAGCCGAACGGGCATGGATGACATTTGAACATTTCAACACGGACAAGCAATGGTCATTCACTGATTGCACTTCCTATGTCATCATGAAAGCTATTGGCGTTCAAGAAGTTTTTGCTTTTGACCATCACTTTGAGCAGATGGGGTTTATACGAAAACCTTAGAAGATGAATTGTCTGACAACATGCTGACCCAACCCAGAAACATACTGGCGACATGCCTGTTCATCCTCTTCATCAGCCCAATGAACGACGCACTTGCCGGGGAGTTCTCCCCCCGGCTTGAGATGCCGTCATCCCCCAACCCGGTGGGGTCGGGTGCCAGGGCCATCGGCATGGGCGGCGCGTTCATTGCGGTTGCCGATGATGCGACCGCGGTGTCATGGAATCCCGGCGGCCTGATTCAGATGGATCATCCCGAGATTTCCTGCGTCGGGGCCCTGTTTCACCGCATGGAGGATAACACATTCAGGTTCCACCCCGAAGCCGGTGGAGAGCAGACCGTCTCTGAAACCGACATCAATTATTTCAGTGCGACCTATCCGTTTCAGGCGTGGGACTACAATATGATCGTCTCAATAAACTATTCTTCATTCTGGGTATAAAAAATGATCGTCAGAACGATGAATACAATCATCTGTTGGAAAATACCCGAAGAACGGCGGCAAGGATCATCTCCCTAGTGACGGTTGGATACGATACTATGGAGCTGAAATACCGGCGAGAAGGGCCGAATCAGGCCGTTGTCATCCAGAAAGCGGTCACCGACCGCTCAAAAGACTGGCAGGATATTGAAGGGCAGAGGCAGAGCCTCCGAACAGGCGTTACGAGGCAGAGCCTCCGAACAGGCGTTACGAGGCGAAGCCTCGTAACGGGATGAATACTGACAACAGTCAACGGACGAATAGGAGGACAACTTATTATGATGAATGGCAAAAAGCCCACCCAATCGGCAATGATGATTTTCGCCATGCTGTTGATCCTTTTCACCATGCCCGCGTCGGCCTTGGCCGAGGAGACTTACCGGTATGAGGGGATGTGGCCTGTGCTTCTGTATCTTATCGGACACGGCGGCTCCGATGAAGATGACAAGGGCTATTTTATGATAAACCCCGGAGAAAACTTGGAGGGATCCCGCCTAAATTCCTGGCTGAACGAATTGCAGACGACGCTTCCCGGCAAAACCGCGGTGGTTTACGAAGCCTGCTACTCCGGCAACCTCCTGAGCGCGCTTGAAATCCCCCCTGACCAAGAAGGCCCGAACAAAAGCCGAATTGTGCTCACCAGTTCTTCCGAGAACCAGGAAGCCCCGTTTCTCAAGAACGGATCACTCTCCTTTTCCTACTATTTTTGGGCCGACATATTCAAGGGCGAAGATATCAGGGACGCGTTTGGACGCTCGTCAGACGCGGTCATCCGCATGCAGGATCCCCAATTGGACGGTGACAGCAATGGCGAGAGCAACACCGCACAGGATTACGACGCTGTGAGAAATGTCTTTATCGGCAAAGGCAATCAAATTCGATGGATCGGCGACGACGTGCTGAAACGCAGGGCAATCCTTGTGGCAGGTGGCTCTCAGTCAGATGAATTGTGGCCTGCTGTGGATGGGAACCCGCCCCCGGGATATTTTCCGCTGAACAGTCCTTCAGGAATTCTCACAATCAACGATCTCAGAATCGGCACTGTCATCAATACCACTGAAAAAGGTTTTGTTGATGCGCTTTGGCATGAAGGGGGAGACTCTCTCACTGCGGGAGGGCATCAGGTGCTGTGGGGATATTTTCACGCCAACCCAGGTGATGTGTCTTGGGGAAGCGTGAACAATCCCGATCTTTTCGTCAAAGTCTGGTTTGACGCGGGCGGAAGAGTCGATGTGAATTATTTCCATGTCTCTGTTCCGGATATTGAGGTCTATTCCGCGTTTCCCGACGAGGGGATTTATCACCAAAAAGGAACAACGATGATGGAGAACAGGTACATCAGGCATGAATATTGGCGATAGGCCATCGGCGATGGGTGATGGGCGATGGGACAATCGGCCATGCCTTGATCATCACCACCTTTGCCCATTGTCCCTCCCCCAAGGATATTCCTTTTCGGACGGCATCCTCATAGCTCTCCGAGTCGAGAAACGCGATGATCGCCTCCGGCACCGATCCTTGGCAGGAGATGTCGAAGAAATAGGCTGGCCTGATCTCCTCGATGGTCCGGTTCAAATCATAGCCGAATCGTTGGGTGATCTCCTCCCTGATCCGCGCCTTGGTCTCGCCCTTGCGGGCCATGAATAGTGCCAAGGCCGTCGCCTGGGCCCCTTTTATGCCTTCGGGATGGTTGTGCGTCACCGCAGCGCTCCTTTCGGCTTGGTCCAACACCTCTTCCACGGAGTCGAACGCAAATCCGACCGGACTGACCCGCATCGCGGAGCCGTTTCCCCAACTGTTGTAGGGTCTGCTGTCAGAGGAGCGCATCCATCGGAAAAAGGTCGCACCGTAGCCGGCGGACGGATACTGCCGTGCGAAGCGCTTCAGCGAGGCCGCATAGTCCCTGTCTTTCAAAATCGAGTCGGCCATCGCCACCGTCAGAACCGTGTCATCGGTGAACGTCGAATGCCGGCTGAACAGCGGAAATGCTGTGGTCTTTGTCGGATTCCCCTCAAAAACGGACCCGATGATGTCACCTGCAATTGCTCCGATCATTTTATTTTCCTCCTTCATGGACGCTGATGGAGGCGGAGCCTCGTAGCGAGAGGTGGTCCGCTTCACCTGCAATTGCTCCGATCATTTTATTTTTTTCCAATTGGAAATTTCGGCATCCTTCACGGACGCTGATGGAGGCGGAGCCTCCCCTCATGCGTTACGAGGCGGAGCCTCGTAACGAGAGGTGGTCCGCTTGGACGCTGATGGAGGCGGAGCCTCGTAACGAGAGGAACGAGATGAAACTTCATCCTTCATCCTTCACCCTTCATCCTTACATTTACGGCACCTCCACCGAATCAAAAATCCGTCCGATGATTTCATCCGTGGTGATATCCTCAGCCTCAGCCTCATACGTCAGGATGATCCGATGGCGCAGGACATCGCCCGCGACGGTCTTCACATCCTGGGGCGTAACGTATGCTCTCCCTCGGAGAAACGCGTACGCCCGGGAGATCAAGCTCAGAAAGATGGTGGCCCTGGGCGAGGCCCCGAACTGGATGTAATCGGAAATCTTCATCTTGTAGTCTTGGGGATTCCGGGTGGCAAAGATGAGATCCACAATGTAATCTCTGAGCTTGTCGTCCACATAGATCTCTCGGACAAGCGACGCCATCTCATTCAGTTGGGCGGGATCAATCACCGGCTTCATTTCAGCCGGCTCCTCAAATCCCACCCGTTTCATGATCTCCTTCTCTTCGGTCTTGTCCGGGTAGTCGATGATCAGCTTGAGCATGAACCGGTCCACTTGGGCTTCGGGCAGGGGATAGGTTCCCTCCTGCTCTATCGGATTCTGGGTGGCCAAGACAAGGAAAGGATCATCCAGCTTGAAAGTCGTTTCGCCAATGGTGACCTGACACTCCTGCATCGCCTCCAAGAGCGCGGACTGGACCTTGGACGGGGCACGGTTGATCTCATCCGCAAGGATGATGTTGTGGAAGATGGGGCCTTTCTTCATGGTGAAGTCCCCGGTTTTTGGCCGATAAATCTCTGTCCCGATCAGGTCCGCCGGCAACAGATCCGGCGTGAACTGAATCCGTTTGAAGTCCGCCCGGACCGTGGCCGCAAGGGCCTTGACCGCACTGGTCTTGGCGAGTCCCGGGACTCCTTCGATGAGGATGTGGCCCTTTGCCAGCAACCCCATGAGCAGTCCGTCAACCAAGTCCCGCTGGCCCACCAATATCTGTCCGATTTCACTTCGGATGCTGTTGATCAGCAGGTGCTTCCCCTCAATCCGCTCCTTCAATTCCTCAATTCCCAATTTTTTCCTCCTAAATGGTCAGTTGTCAGTTGTTTGTTGTGCATAATCAGTGCCTGAACGAAAACTGTAGAAAAGCCTGATTTTATTGGGTTAGAATCACATTTTTCAAAACGAAGATTTTTTGTTGCCAGTCCGTTCCTTGTCTTTGAATGTCCGATATGTCTGCCACGCTTTTTGAAAGACCGCTTCGTCTATTTGAACGATGTGGATTCTCTCATCTTCCAGAATTCTCTCCCCCTGCGTTGACAAAAGCTTGCCACCTCTTACAAGTAAGACAGTCAAGACTTCGTCAAAAATGTAGTCGGATATGACAAACAGGGACCGACCATTGATCTCTGAAATGAAGTTTCTTGCTTTTGCATGGTTTTTGTCTCTTTTGTTGTGAAGGGCGACCAGAAACGAGGTGTCAACAAAAAATTCCATCAGCTTTCTCCGGAAATGATCTTGTCCAACAAGGACGCGTCTGTATATCCCAGATCCGCAGGAGAGGAATGCAGAAAGGGAGAATTCAGCCTCTTTTTCCTTTCATTGTCTGCCTTGACTTTTCGCAACTGTTCGATGAGGTCATTTCTCGTGTTGACGGTCACGTCAAGTTTGTCCAAGCCGGCAGGCGGTCCGATGGCCTTTTCCGTACCTGTTCCGAATGCGTCATCACATCGGAATGGCAATTTCCTGAACGGTTTCAAATAATCGTTCAATGCCTTTTCGATGTGAAAGGATTTGGAGGTGTCTGTCTCTTTTGCAAGCATTTCAAAATAAGTGTCAATCTCTTTTGAAATTTGAATTTGGACGGATGCCATTTCATTCATGTTCATTCGATAATCAAGTTTTTACCCAGGCCATCTCATGCATCATCCATATCTCGATCTTGGCATCCTCGCCAAAAAAATTGTACAGGGTGAGATGACCCATCTCATCCCATTCCCCGGGTGTCAGCACCCCATCCACCACCGGCGTCCCCTCCGGGATGAATCCGCCAAAGAAATCATATGGGGCCGCTGATGCGCCTGAACATGAGAAATGGATCAGTCCAAGCAGGACAAAGAGAAAAAGCGTTTTTTTCATAATGGTTGACCTCCTGTTTGGGGTGAGGAACGGTCGCTACAAATCCGGCAAGGGCCTCAGCCCCAGATGAACCAGCAACTCGTCAAACTCCTTCCGTGACGACCAGAATATCCCGTGTTTTTTTGCAAACTTCAGGGCCGGCCCGGTAAGCCCGTTGTGAGCGAAAATCCACATCCGCAGTGTCCGGGGATCCATGTCCTTCCTGACGAGATCGGCTTGGGCCGCCAGCTTTCTCAGGTCTCCGACGCCGATCTTGCTGCCCGTCACCCATTTGCTCTGGCACACCCACTGCTCGGCACCCGCCGCACCCAGCACGTCAATCTCACGCCCCCTTCCCGAACCCGGACGCACCCGATGCCGCACATAGGTGAACCGGGGAATGGCCACATCCTTGCCACTGTTGAAAAATTTTCCCGGCAAAGTGCTGTTCTGGCCGTTCAGCAACACCTGGCTCAGATGCACCTCCGCAAGATACCCCTTGTACTCATGGAATTTCCTCTCAATCCCCTGATGCTCCTTTCTCAGCTCATCCCGGACCCGGGCCCGGTCATGCCCTTCGACCTCTATCCGTCCCCACACCTTCAGAAATTCGAGCAGGATCGGATCCTTCACCCTGCGGAACCAGTCCCCCATTTCGAGATACTCCAGCAGATCCCCTCTTGACAATCTGATCAGCACATCCCTGATCGTCTCAAATGGGACTTCCGTGCCCTCCCGCGTTCTGATCTCCCGCTGAATCCGCTCCAGGTTCAGCCGGTTCCTCTTGTCCTTCTCCTCGTTTTCCTCCAGAGCGGAGAGATACAGGATCCATTTCGTGATCTTATGTTCGTTGATCCTGTGGATCCATCTTGTCACCTGTTCGTTCAGCTCCCCCCATATGAATCCGGAGGTGATGTCCACCGCGAGAATCTTGTTCAGAGAATCCTCGTCGGAGACAGCCTCTCCCATTTTCGCCGCCTGCCTGAGAACCGCCGTGATGTAGAAGGGATTGCCGCCGCATCTGTCCGAAACTACAGGGGCCATGACTTCCGGGACTTCGGATTTGTAGTACCGGGCCGCTTTCAGAGCAAGCTCCTTTCCCCAGTAACCGGACATGGCCTCGATGACCTCGCTGTCAAACCTTCCGAACAGCGACCCCCTGCCGATCATTTCCCTGCCCAGCATGCTCATGGCCGAGCCGGTGACAAAATGCGGACAGGTGGGAGATTCCACGGCCTTCTGCATGTATCCCAGAATCTCAAAGTCATAGTGGGGCAGAAGGGTGTTCTGAAACTCGTCCAGAAACATCACAATCGTGGAATCATCGAAATCCGAGACTCTGCGGGGGATCTCGACGGCATCCTGCTGGGGGAGGTAGGTTCCCCTTTTCACAATGGAATCGTGCCAGATCAGCATCCAGTCCAGCGTTTTTGTGAAAGGAAACAGGGGTCTGGCTGCCTCAATCATGGAGAGGAGTTCCTCCTCCTTGGGCTCCATTGTCACCAATTCCGGTTGTCTGGCATGGAAGGCCACATAATAGCGCATGAAGTTTTCCAGGTAGTCCTTGGCAAAGCTTCGGTCATCCCTGGACGCATCCGGAAAACTGTAATAAACAGGCACAACCGCCTTCGGATCCCGGGGATCCTGCTCAGAGAAAAGCCGGTTCACCACCCGCTTGAATATCTCGGTCTTTCCCATGCGGCGCTGGCCCAGCAGCACGGTGGACATGGTTCTCCGTTCAGCGGCGGCAAGAGCGGCCCTGTAAAAATAGTCGAGAAATTCCTCTCGATCCGTATAAACTTTTCCCGGCACGATGGGTCTGACGACCCATTTGTTCTTGTTTTGTGATTTCATCTGCTCCTCCTGTCCGTTCCGGGCTGCTTTTGATGTGATCATTCAAAGTTTTCAGTGTGATCATTTCTTTTTCCCGGCAATAAATTGCCGGGCTGTTCTCAGTTGTCCCTACGGGACAGGAATATCGGGGTGATAAATTTCCCCGGCAATAAATTGCCGGGCTATTCTCAGTTGTCCCTACGGGACAGAAAATCCCTAATCCGTGTAGATGGGCATTCTCAGTTGTCCCTGCGGGACAAAAAATCCTTTCTTATCCTTAATCCGTGTAGATGGGAGTGAATTGCCGGGCTGTTCTCAGTTGTCCCTGCGGGACATAAAATCTTTTCTTATCCCTAATCCGTGTAGATGGGCATTCTCAGTTGTCCCTGCGGGACAAAAAATCCTTTCTTATCCTTAATCCGTGTAGATGGGAGTGAATTGCCGGGCTGTTCTCAGTTGTCCCTAATGGACAAAAAATCCTTTCTTATCCCTAATCCGTGTAGATGGGCATTCTCAGTTGTCCCTGCGGAACAAATTACTGTCCATAAACCTGCCGAACATACCTGTTCTCCAAAACCGTCGTCCCCCTCTGATCATACTCCCCGTCACTCGGAAGATCGGAATAAACTTCAATATCCGGCACAGAGACATGGAAGAAGTTCACATCTGTTCTCCCACCCGCATCAAACCAGATTTTGACGAAAAGATCAGGATTGTTAGGGCTTCCCCATGTCACATCGGAGGGATCGGCGTAGAAATGACCCCACACGACCCTGTCTCCCCGACCGGTAATGTCCTGACCGCCGAGTTGCCACACAGCGTCAAGGGGGCCTTTCTCCTCGGTTTTGATGACTGCGCCGATTCGGAGGTCATTGATGAGCATATTGCCCCGGGGATTGCCTGCGGGCTGATCATCTGCGGGCGGATTTCCGTCCTCGTAACTTTCCTCGGAGCCGCTCTGTCCGTTTTCGTACCAGTGGCGGATGTATCTTGTGTCCGTGAGGCCGGGTTCGTTCGCAATGCCTTACATTGTCGGTGCAAACCCGTCCTCACCGCTCGGATCAGCACTGTATCCGAAGGAATTGTACAACTGAATCACCCGCAAAAGCTCACTCAGATTGATCTGCCAATCCTGGGGATTGTAATCCGAGCTATGGGGAATGCAGTTCTGATCGCCGTTTTCGGGGGCATAACCGTCCTCTCCGTCGGAATCGCAATGATAGGTTCCCTGATTGTAAAGCTGGATGATACGGAGCAGTTCCGAGAGGCCGATTTTGTGATCCGGCGGATTGCAATCTGCGCTGTGATGGGGGAGAGAAGCGTGGGTACATGCGTCTCCTGTTCCGTTTCCGTCTGTGTCCGTCTGCTTCGGATTATGAGTGTCAGGGCAGTTGTCACAGGCAGTTCCGAGGCCCGCTCAATTCCGTCTGTGGCCATGCTTTGGCGTACACCGAGGATATGCTCTCTTTGGCTGAATCAAAAGAATCATAAAAGCTTTTTCCGTTAAACATTTCTGACCAGAAAAAATAGGAGAAAGAGATGGTTCCCTCTGACAGGAAAACAGCCATTTCATCTGCTGAAGAGCTAGTTGCCACAATCCTCTCCTTTCCATCGGGAGGAATGAGGGAGGGAACAAAGCTTCCTGAAAAGGCGCTGTCGTAAATAACGATAACCTTTCCCGTAATCCTTTCCTGAATGCTGTCGAGCCAACTATCAAGTTCCTCAGCCTTCAATGTTTCAGTTTCACTTATTCTGAATACGCCGTCTCCGCCGTGGCCGGTCATATAGATGATAAGATCGTGAGTGTCTTCAGCCCATATTCTAATGGCATATTCCAAGTTGACGAGAGTGGCATCTCCGTCCACATCGGAAACACCATTGCCGTCCACATCTGTATCAGCATCGGCGGACAGGTAATAAATGGTATCACTTGTGTAACCCCTGTTGAGAAGGGTCAGATAGGCAAAATCGGCATTCGTTTTCATAGCCTCCCAAAGATTATTTCCAAGATAGGGGCCGCTTCCCGCGACGACTATGGTTTGAGATGAAGGACTCAGAGTTATATCAACTATGGTTGTCTGTGTTGATATGTAAATATGTCTAATATCCGGTTTATAGCCTTCTGCACTGACAGTCAATCTATAAGCACCTATTGGGACATAGGCATAGAAAATGCCATTGATATCCCTGTAAGGATAAAATCTGGAATGGGAATTTCCGAATTCAATCATTGGCATTTGAATTCGGTTTCCAAAAACATCAGATACAGTCACAAATAAATAACTATAGCTATAAGCAGGCGATTCAGAAGGCGTCAAAAAAATTGAAAACAAAACCAGCGCAATCTGACAGATTCCAAAAACACTCTTTCTTATTATTTTCATTGTAATTAATTACCTCCTTTTCAAAGTCTATATACACCATACCATGCCAAAGCCTCGAAAGCAAGCCCCGAAACAAATTTCAGGGCTGAAAGCGCAAGCGTTCGACTGAGCTCACGCCGAAGTCAGGCTGAAGCCAGCTGAATCCCCAGTGCGCTTCAGCGTACTTGAGCTTTCAGCCGGGGAATTGATTCCCCGGCTTGTCTTGTCCCAAAAGCCCCGAAACAAATTTCAGGGCTGAAAGCGCAAGCGTTCGACTGAGCTCACGC
>JAOZRQ010000072.1:0-197 GCA_029940115.1 Desulfobacterales bacterium | reverse complement strand
CGAAGTCAGGCTGAAGCCAGCTAAATCCCCAGTGCGCTTCAGCGTACTTGAGCTTTCATCCGGGGAATTGATTCCCCGGCTTCCTCTCACAAATCCGGCAACGGCCTCAGCCCCAGATGAACCAGCAACTCGTCAAACTCCCTCCGTGACGACCAGAATATCCCGTGCTTTTTGGCAAACTTCAGGGCCGGCCCGGT
>JAOZRQ010000524.1 GCA_029940115.1 Desulfobacterales bacterium | reverse complement strand
TCCTCAGCTTCGACACCGACGACAGCGACGAAAATCCCTACACGTTGACCCTCACAGGCATGGTGAATCCCCATCCCCAACCGGAAATCGAGGTGTCAATAGGCGATACACTCATTCCGAACGGCGGCGCGGTCCACTTTGGCCGCACGGTTATCGGAACGCCTGTCACCGAGACGATTACCGTAAGGAACATAGGAACATCCGTGCTGACCCTCGACACCCCCAACTTGCCGGAAGGGTTCACCGTTGTGGACCAGTTTCCCGCTGATGTCTCCGCTGGCGGAACAGCCTCCTTTCAGATTCGGCTGGATGCCGACAGCATCGGGACATTCAGCGGCACACTCCGCTTGGACACCACCGACAGTGACGAGAATCCTTACCATTTCACCATCAACGGCAGGGTGATTCCGGAACCGGAACCGGAGATCGAGATCAACTACGGCGACGTTCCTATTCCAGATGGCGGCGTTTTTGACTTTGGCAGCACCGCCGTAGGCGCACCGGTCACCAAAACCTTTGCCATTACCAATATGGGGATGGCGGATATGACGCTGAACAATCTCACCCTGGCCGATGGCTTCAGTCTGGCCGAGGAATTCCCCGACAACGTGCCGAGGGCTGGCGCTGCACACTTTCAGGTGAGACTTGATGCGGAGAACCCGGGGGAATACAGCGGCATCCTGCGATTTGAAACAAATGACAGAGACGAGAACCCCTACAATTTCACCATTGCCGGCACGGTGAACCCGGAACCGGAACCGGAGATCGAGGTATGGGATGGAGATGAGCCGGTCCCGGACGGCGGAGAGGTCTCTTTCGGCACCACCACGCCCCATACGGCTCTCGTGAAGTCGTTTGGCATCAGAAACGTGGGAACCGCCCCCCTGCTCCTCAGCACCCTTGAATTGCCGGAAGGATTCACGCTTCTCCATGCGTTCCCGGAGCGTGTGCCGGCTGGCGACTCGAAGGATTTTCAGATCCAATTTGAAGCCCGGACATCCGGCATATTTGAAGGTGCGCTCCGCTTTGAGAATACCGACGCGAATGAGACCCCCTACAATTTCACCCTCAGCGGCACGGTGAATCCGGAACCGGAACCGGACATCGAGATATTGTTCAACGGCGTGGAGATTCCGGACGGCGGGAGTATTCATGTCGGCAACACCATCGTGACTTGGCCGCTGATGATGGTCTTCACCGTCAGAAACAGGGGCACGGATCGCTTGGTGATGAGTACCTTCAGTTTACCATATGGCTTCACGCTGATGGACCGATTTCCCCGCAGTGTTGCACCGGGGGGAGCGGACAGCTTCCAGATCAGGCTTGATGCCGGGGATGAGGGGGAATTTGCCGGCCCTCTCCGATTTGAAACCAATGACAAGGATGAGAATCCTTACAGCGTCACCCTCAGCGGCACGGTGAATCCGGAGCCGGAACCGGACATCGAGATATTATGTGAAGGCGAAGCGATTCCTGATGGAGGAGATATCCGTTTCGGAAGCACCGTTGTCGGCAGACCGGTCACAAAGATCGTCACTGTGAGAAACTTGGGCACAGCCGCGTTGAAACTGAGCAATCTTGAACTGCCCCAAGGATTCGCCCTGATAGATCTCTTCCCAGAGACTGTCGCACCGGACGGGACAGACAGCTTCCAGATCCGCCTTGAGGCGGAGGCTGAAGGCGAATTTGACGGCCCTCTCCGATTCGAGACCAATGAGAATGATCCGAATTTCCACAGCGTCACCATTAGCGGCACGGTGAATCCGGAGCCGAAACCCGATGTCCGAATATTATGCGAAGGGGAGGAGATTCCTGATGGCGAGGCGTTTGATTTCGGCAGCGCGGTCAAGGACATCTCTGTCACAAAGACATTCAATGTCAGAAATGCGGGCACGGCCGTGCTGAGACTCAGCAATTTGGAACTGCCCCAAGGGTTCACCTTGGTTGATGTTTTTCCGGAGACGGTTGCGGTGGACGGCTCAGACAGTTTCCAGATTCGCCTTGAGGCGGAGGTTGCAGGCGAATTCACCGGTCCTCTCCAGTTCGAGACCAATGACAGCGACACGAACGCCTACGGCGTCACCCTCACCGGCAGGGTGATTCCAGAACCGGAACCGGACATCCAGATCATATGTGAGGAGACAGAGATTCCGAATGACGGCACGTTCAATTTCGGCAACATCACTGTCGGCGAATCGCTCACCAAGACCTTCGCCGTCAGGAATGTCGGGACTGCGGATCTGGTGCTCGGAGATTTTGAGTTGCCCGAAGGCTTCACGCGAGTGGGCATTTTCCCGGAGCGTGTCGCGGCAGGCGGAACCGAGAGCTTTCAGATCCGCTTTGGTGCCGAGAGTGAAGGAAAATTCACCGGCCCTCTCCGATTCAAGACCAATGACCCGGATGCATCCCTCTACAGTTTCTTCATCAGCGCCGTGGCCATCCCGAATTCGGAACCGGAGATCGGCGTCTCATATGAGGGCGCAACGCTTCCGAATGGCGGCCGCATCGACTTTGGCAACACGGTTGTGGGCCAGCCTCTCACAAAACCGGTGGTCATCAGAAGCACAGGCACAGGGACCCTGAGGCTTTCCAACTGCCAGGTGCCGGATGGCTTTGCTCTGGCCGGCCGGTTTCCGGATAGCATTGCAGCGGGGGGAGAGACGGTTCAGATTCGCCTCAAGGCTGAGGCCGAAGGGGAATTCGTAGGCCTCTTATGGTTTGAGACCAATGACAGCGACGAGGCGATCTGGCGTATCCCCCTCATCGGCGTCGTGAATCCGGCTTTGAAACCGGTGCTTGAGGTGTGGGATGGCGACATCCGTGTTCCGGATCAGGGGAGTGTTGACTGGGGGGAGACCCTTGCAGGCACACCTGTCACGAAGACCTTTCTCCTGAAAAACACCGGTACGGGGATACTGTTCCTCGATCATCCGGATATGCCGGCGGGGTTCCGTCTGGTCAGTGATTTTCCGTCGCATGTCGAGGCAGGTGGTGACGCGCAGGTTCAGGTGGCACTCAGTGCAACGACCGTCGGCACTTATGCCAGCCCGCTTTCATTTCGTGTCCGTGACTCCGAGAATGATATCTTCAGTTTCACGCTGAACGGGGGGGTCATTCCGATGCCAGTGACAAATGACATCCCCGTGATCGTTGGCCAGTATCCCTTGTCCACGCCTGAGGATACGCCGCTGACCATCCCTCTGGATCGGCTGATTGTGGAAGACTCGGACAATCTGTTCCCGGACGATTTCACGTTGAGCATCTCGGAGGGGACCGGCTACACGCTCACGGGGGATGCGTCTCTCCCTTGGAGCAGCATCCTCCCGGCGGCAAACTTTGCTGGCCGTCTCCAAATCCCCGCAACGGTGAGTGATGGCAAGGATGTGAGCGATCTGTTCCATCTCGCGGTGGAAGTCACGGCGGTGAACGATCCGCCCGTCATTGCCGGGCAACATCCGCTACACACGACCGAAGAGACGCGCCTGACCCTCTACCTGGCGCATCTGATGGTGACGGATCCGGACAACGCCTATCCAGATGAATTCGCCCTGACAGTCCATGAAGGGAAGAATTATACGTTCAGCGACGCGACGCTCACGCCGGCCCCGGAATTTGCCGGCATCCTCACCGTTCCGGTGACGGTGAGCGACGGTGCGGATGCCAGCCACCGTTTTCCCCTTGAGGTGAGGGTGACAGCAGTGAACGACCCGCCGGTCATCACGGGACAGGTGACTCTCCTTACCGGGGAGGAGACCCCGCTGACGATTCGCTTGGATCATCTGAGAGTGACCGACCCGGACAATCACTATCCAGACGGGTTTGCCCTGAAGGTTCATGAGGGGGAGAACCATATCCCCTCGGATCATACGGTGACCCCGGCAAACGGCTTCCGGGGAATGCTCACGGTCATGGTCTCGGTGAGCGACGGCACGGCGGAGAGCGATCTTTTTCCGCTCGCCATCAGGGTCAGCGACGATGGGGACGAGGATGGCATGGCTGACGAATGGGAGAAGCGATACGGGCTTGATCCCTCTGCCAACGATGCGGATGAGGACCCAGACAGCGATGGGTATGTCAATATGGAGGAATATTTTTACGGCACCCATCCGATGGATCCAAATTCCATACCCGGGCCGCCGCTGGCCCATGCGGGCGCGGATCAGATCGTGGAGGAGGGGGGCACGGTGAGACTTGATGGTTCCAGATCAACGGATCCTGATGGGCAGATGGTCGCGTATCTGTGGGAACAGACCGCCGGCATCCGTGTGCCCCTCTCCGACGCGGCGGATCCGAGGCCGCGCTTTGTCACGCCGAGGGTCCGTTCCACGGGCGCAGTACTCATCTTTCGTCTGACCGTCACGGACAATGAGGGATGGGACGCGGGCGACACGGTTGCCGTCAGGATCAATGACAATGGAATGGAGGGGTTTCCCGATGATGTGCTTCCGTTCAGGACCGCGTCCGGAGGGGCCATGGGGATCCGGGTTCTCAATGGTGGAAGCCTCTTCGGGCTAATTGTGACGGACCCGGACGGCATCTCCGATCCTCGCGGCAGACCCGAATATCTGACTTACGGCCTGATTGAGATGCGGATCCGCCCCTTTGCGGGAGAGGATGTCGCTGAAGTCGTGATTTACTTTGCCTCACCTGTGCCGGATTCGTATCAATGGGTGGCACACAGTGAGACAGAGGGGTGGTTTCAAGTCGGCGCGGATGCGCTCTTCAATGACACGAGGGATCAGATGCGCCTCACCTTGGCCGCTGGGGAGGATGATGACGGAGAGATCATCCATGTCGGCGGACTTGGCAGTTCCAGCAGTCAGACTCCCCAGAATGACGGCTCCTGGAGCGGCTGTTTCATCTCGACTTCGCTCCTGTGACCATGATGATCTTGTTTCCTCGTTCACAATT
>JAOZRQ010000523.1 GCA_029940115.1 Desulfobacterales bacterium | reverse complement strand
CACATAAAAACAGTATTTTCAAAGACTTAAAAACTTGATGCAAATATTGTGTTTTAAAACTTAAAATTTTAACTTGAAAATATCCAATAAATTCAGTCAACAAAAAAAAACTTGATAGTCGAGTGGAAGCTATCCTGATGACCTCTCGAAGATTCGCCAAACCCGCCTCGCCTGAAACGAGTTCCACGTCTCCATCATCCAGTTCGGCGCAACGTTTCCGAATCTCATTCATCCATTCCTCGGATATCGGAAAGTCCTCCTCAAAATCGAGGCTTTCCAGAAGTATTTCAGCCAGATATGCCCTTTCCGGAGGGGAAAGCCTGAGTTGTCAGATTTTCCGGCCACACACAGGTCATCCATTTTTAAATCTCCTTTCCTTCGGCTCATGGTCTGCCTTTAACGCTTAATCCTACTTCTTGATCTTGCCCGATTGAGGGCAGGAGCAGGAGAAAGAGAACAAATGTTTTAAAATGAAAATCTAAAGTCTGAGCCTGAATAATATCGGAAGATGATCGGAGACAGCACGACTGTCCGGTATTCCGTATGACATCATAAAGGAGTCGTTTCCGTCAGAGCCGAGTATCTTCAATTCCTCATTCCTGAACGAATTCATCAGATCGGGACGTATCAGAACCTGATCGAATATGTTCCAAAAAAAGCTCCTGTGTTCGGAACCGGCATAATAATATGTTCCGGGAGGTCGTCCTGGCAGAGCGTCACCGAAGAGACCCCACATGGGATTGTAAAAAAACGGATATTTTCTGTTCTGGACCGTTCTGAATTTTCGTTCTGCTATGCCCTGGGTCATGACGGCATTGAATCCGTTGGCGCTCACGATTCCGTCCTCAAAAGGGTTCATATTGAAGTCTCCCACCATAATAGTCCTTGAATGCCCGATTTCCTGTTCCGTCTGTCTGATTTCCCTTGACAGTTCCGAACATTCAAAAGCCTGACTGATGTCGCTTTGATATGTTTTGGAAGGAAAGTGTCCCACAGCCAACAAGATGTCTGTCATATCTCGAAAATTCAGGTGTCATATTGTGAGCCTGTCATTCTCATATACGGGAGATATGAATTTTTTGGAAAAGCGGCTGAATATCTCAATTTTCCGACATGCGCCGGGCGCATGGCAAAATTCGGGGGTATCCTTGTGCCCCTTGTTTAAAAGGCTTAACAGCAGAACAGGCTCAATGGAGAACTCTGCAAACATGAGCACATCAATTTCATGCGCCAAGACCAATCGTCTGATGTTCTCCTGCAACGGCATCTTTTTGAGATTCCAGAAAAGAAACGTAAGCATGATTTAAAATCTCGTCGGATATGGTGTCCATAATCGCTGATAAACTCTCCCGTAATACAGAAGTGCTTTGACGAACCGGCTATCGCTTCATCTCCTCGGTTCGGCCCGACTGATGTTCGCTTTAAGAGGGACAAGAGAAATCCGGCAACCCGGCAATTCAGGACTCAAGATCATCGAGCATCTGCGAGACCAGCGAGATGAAGATCGGGATGTCGGTTTCGATTGTCCCCCACACCAGATTGTAATTGATCTTGAAATAGCCGTGAATCAGGATATCTCTCATGCCCGCCATCTCTCTCCAGAGAACATGGGTCTTCACTGTGTCGGGAATATTTTTTGCAGCTTCGCCGATGATTTCAATCTTTCGGATCACGGCGCTTGATGTCTTCTCATCTCCGACAAACTCTTCAAAATTCATTCCTTCTGTAAATTCTTGGATGTGTCTGCAGGCTTCGATGATATCTTTGAGAAAAAGTCTGTACTCCCGTTTCATAATGTCACCAAATCCTTATATATATAGGGTCTGATCTCCTCCCTGACACTGTTTTGGCAGACCACGTCAACTTTGTGCGCCAACCTCTCTTCAAGGAAGATTCTCATGCCGGAAAGATCAAGCAGGGTGGCGCCGTCCCGGAACTCCGCCAGTACGTCAATATCACTCTCCTCACCGGCCTCTCCCCTAGCTTGGGAGCCAAAGACACCTTTCAGATCGGCTTTGTATTTCCAAAGAATTTCGGATTTCAGACCTTTCAGAATTTCGGTCAGTTGCTTTAAATCCATTACCAGCGCTCCTTTCAAATTATTTGTAAAACAATGCTATTTGATGAGCCTCCTCAATCGCTTCCGGATGAAATTTGAACGGCTTCATGAACACTCCTCTCGAAGATTCGCCAAACCCGCCTCGCCTGAAACGAGTTCCACGTCTCCATCATCCAGTTCGGCGCAACGTTTCCGAATTTCATTCATCCATTCCTCGGATACCGGAAAGTCCTCCTCAAAATCGAGGCTTTCCAGAAGTATTTCGGCCAGATATGCCCTTTCCGGTGGGCCGCGCTGCGCATCATGCCGGCCAGCAGGTCAATGGATTGGAAGCCTTTCAGCCGTATTCGGTCGAGTCTGCCTTGGTCAGCCATTCTCTCTGCCTTTCCTCCTTTCTCAACGACAACATCAAATTCCTTGCCGTCTTGCCAGATTTCTCATCTGTCCGTGACAACCCGCAACACATATACAGAAGTCAATCGCAGGCCATTTGTCACCGAGAATTCCGGGGCGGAAGAGCGGCATCGGAAATGCCCGATAGTCCGTCAGACAAAGTTCGACGATCTTCTCCCCTCGAAATCCGGTGACTTCTCTCAGTTCACTTCTCACGTTTTTCTCTCCCACATCTCATCTGCTCGCGACAACCCCCAAAATATAAATCACCTCTTCCAATCCCACCTTCCTGTCCCCATTCACATCCTCGTCAAGGTTGATGCAGGAATCAATCCGAGTGTCAGGTCTAATACTTTGTGTCAAAGGAGCTATGGGTCCCTATCCAAAACCATACATAAGTGTCTCCGTTGACAAAATATGTGGCACGATAGCCCATGCCGATTGACACCTCAAAGATTCCGAACATCTCCTTTCGGGTTGAGCCGATCTGCTTTGTCCTCAGTGAGGGATGTCCGGGATTGTCCAGAAACAATTTATACTGCTTCCTGGCATTCTCCCGGATGTGGTTGGGCAACTTGTCAAAGAGTTTTCTGAATGTCCTGGTTCTTTTTGACTTCATGTCAGAATGTCCATCTCCTCGGTTCGGCCCGACTGATGTTCAGCCACCGAGTCGGAAACGAGCTTCCCGAACTCCCGGGTGTTGTAAAACTCGTTCTCTGTTTCGGGCACATATTCGCTTTCTATGCCGATATTCACATAATGGACAATCTCCAGAAGCCGTTTGATCATAAAATCAGGAAGCAGGCTTATTTCATTGATAAGCATTTCTTTGTCGGTCATTCCTCACCTCCGTTCCGAAATCTGGTCAAAAGTTTTTATGACGTTGGCTCCATTTGTTCAAGTCAATTGCTGGCTATGGTTTGAAACCGTGGCCAGATTGACAACATCAATCTCCTCATCAGACCAATCAGGATTTCTGTTTACAATCCGATTGATTTCCCCCAGATCATATTCATGCAACTCTGCCGCCTGCTTTGCAAGAATGCAGGATTCAATGACGGAAGTCGTGGACAAACGGCACCCTATAAACGCGGGTCATTCCGAGGTCCGGAAGAGTCCGGGAAGAACACGTTTTCCCGCTCCGCGTTGGCAAAACCAACGCTTGTGGACTTATCCGAAAATTTCAAATGACAAAAGGGAGATTCACATATACCTTTTCAGCAATATGATATACCGTGTCCAAATCATACTTTCTGCCGAATTTCGGAATCCAGTATCTGTCATGAGCAAGCCAGTGTCTGAACTTTAATGCGCCTTTGTAGTCAGAGACGACGATTTTGTATGAGGGACAATATTTTTTCCATATTTCAAGAATCTCGTCTTCCAATGATGCCTTGTTGAGTTTGGTGTTATACAATATTCTGAATTCTCTGCTCAGATCATCCCGATATCTTTTATAAACCCTTTGGAGATAATCCATTCTGAATTTTGCTTCAACCGAGCTTAAAATGACGAGAGATGTCTGACACTCAAGCTCGTCAAATTTCTCATCAAAATACTGTTCCAACTCGGTTGCTGTCATTCCTGTGAATTTATTGTCAATAATAGCATTGTTTCTTATTCCTCCCAGGTAGTTACGCAGGGAATTATGCATGGTTTCATAATAGTCCCATATTTCGTGAAGTTCAACAATCTGGTCTGAAAATGAGACACGTCTAATCATTTATGACATCCAAGATGGCATCTGAAAAAGAATCACTGTTGAGTTCAAGATATCTGACTGAGGGAGGAGGGGTGGCAATTTTCCATTGCCATTTCTGAGGTGTGCCTTTCCTTTTCGGTCTGGTGTCTGCGGATATCCTTACGGTTGCTCCGTCTGCGTCTCTGTCCACCAGGAGATATTTGACAGTGCCGTTTTTGCCTTTCATGTCAATCCTGCCTTTGGCATCTCCGATTAATAGGGTTCCCACCGGCTCAAAGACAACCTGTTCATTGATGATGTTCAGAATCAGTTTGTCAGCCCTGTACTGGCCGATATTTTCTTCGCACATGTCAACAGGAACAAAATTGTAGGCGACAATATCCCTGTCCTCATAGTCTTTCAGCCAGGTTCTGACATCTTCATAAAATTGGCTGAGGTGTTCCAACCATTCATTTTTTTTCTTTTCCCAATCAGTTTTCCGGAATTCATTTTTCCGTTTTGATCTTTCCTCAATGAACTGATCCAACTCTTTTTTTCCCATTTTTCCCTCCGGTCATCTCCCAGACCTGCGAGGATTAAAAAAGCTCGCAGGTCTTGTCTGAGTGGATTACGACGCCAACCGCTCAATTGTAGCCGAACCGCTCTCCTGAAAGCTTTCAAATGTCGGAAACTGCTTGTCAGCATTCTGGGTCAGATAAATCTGCTCTTTCCGAGGCAGTTCCTCTATATTCTCATGGACAATCAGGCTGACAAAGGGGAGTGTCGCCTTTTGAAATTCAAGCAGCGCAATGGCCG
>JAOZRQ010000522.1 GCA_029940115.1 Desulfobacterales bacterium | reverse complement strand
AGTTTCGAGTTTCAGGTTTCAAGTTTCGAGTTTCAGGTTTCAAGTTTCGAGTTTCAGGTTTCAAGTTTCGAGTTTCCCTCTCCCATCTCCGAATCGCCTCTGTGGCCTCGATGCCGTCCATTTCGGGCATTTGCACATCCATGAAGACCGCATCGTAAGTCTTCCTCTGGACCGCGTCCAGCGCCTCAAGGCCGTTTACGGCTGTGTCAACAGTGATTCCGGTCATCTCCAGGATCTCAGTGGCCACCCGCCGGTTGATCGGGTGGTCCTCCACAAGCAGAATCCGGAGTTCCGAAAATTCTTCGGGATGCACAAGGCTGCTGTCGTTTTTCTCAAGGGCAAGGGTCTTGTGCCCAAATATCTCCAAAATGGTGTTAAGGAGCATGGACTGACTGATCGGTTTGAGCAGATAGCTTTCCACCCCGGCCTTTTTGACGCGCTGGATGTCGCTCTCCCGGATATACCCGCTGATGATGATGATCGGCGGGGCCTTGATCCGCGTATTTGTCTTGATCTTTTCTGACAGGGTGATGCCGTCCATTCCGGGCAGCTTGAAGTCAATGAGAATCAGATCGAACGGCTCTCCGTCAACGCCTTTTTCGTATATCGCCAAGGCATCCTCAGCCGATTCCGCGGTCTCTGTCCGACACCCGAAAGATTCGATCAGCCGTTTGATGACCAGTTGAGCCGCGGCATTGTCCTCGATCAGAAGTATCTTCAGGCGTTTCAAGTGCTCCGCCCCTCCCTGATCCTGGATGATCAGGTCTTCCTGATCCAAGAATTGGGAATCCATTTGGTGCAGGGGCGCAAGATACTGTGGCCCGGTGTCCCCCGCGCGGGCACCCTCGGAAACCAACTTGAATTCCGTGGAAAAGTAAAACGCACTGCCGACTCCCGGGTCGCTCTCCACCCAGATGTCGCCCCCCATCATGCGGACAATCCTCTTGCAGATGGCCAGCCCCAGTCCGGTGCCGCCATATTTCCGGGTGACGGAGTCGTCCGCTTGGGTGAACGCGTCGAAAAGCTTGTCCTGAATGTCCGATGCAATGCCGATGCCGGTATCCCAGACGCAAAAGAGGAGCCTGGTGGGACATTCCCTCTCCTGGTCCGCTGTGGAGCGGTTCTGAACCGAAATGCATATCTCGCCGTTTTCTGTGAACTTGAACGCGTTGGACATCAGATTGGTGAGCACCTGCCGCAGACGGAAGGGATCCGACACCACCTGATCCGGAACATTGAGATCAATGTCCACAATCAGCTCGGTGTTTTTTTCAGATATTTTCTCAAAGAAAAGGTCACAGACCTCCTTGATGACATCCCTGAGAGAGAAGGGAATGCTCTCGAACATGAGTTTTCCGGCTTCGATCTTGGAAAAATCGAGTATGTCATTGAGAAGCCCCAACAGGGAGCGGGCCGAGGTGCGGATGATGCTCAGGTATTCCCGTTGCTTGCGCTCCGGATTCGCACAGATGGCCAATTCACATGTGGCGATGATGCCGTTCATGGGGGTGCGAATCTCATGGCTCATGCTGGCGAGGAATTCACTCTTGGCGATGTTTGCGGCCTCCGCGGCCTTGGCCAGTTGGGTGGCGTGTTCCATGGCCTCCTCCAAGCTCCTGTTGGCATCCCTGAGCTGGGCGGTGCGTTCGTTCACTCGTTGCTCCAGCTCCTCATTCATCTTCTGAAGTGCCTCTTCCGCCTTTTTGATGGCTGAAATGTCTGTGAGGACCATGATCAGACAGTCCTCATCAACGAATTCCACGAATCTGGCTGATACAAGGACATACAACACCGAACCATCCCTTTTCCGGACCTGGGACGCAAACCCTTTCAATTCATGCTCCGCTGTCACGATCTCAATGATGTGGCCCATGTCTTCCGGAGTTGAAAAAAGGTTCAGTTCAAACGCGGTCCTGCCCAAGGCCTCCTCCTCGGCATAGCCGAATATCCTGCAAAAGGCCTTGTTGATCTGAATGAAGTGCCCGTCATCTATCTGGATGATGATGATCGAGTCGGGCGCGGCCTCAAGAGTGTGGCGATATCGCTCCTCACTGGCGTGAATCTCCTCTCTCAGCTCCTGAAGGGACATCCTCACCCGACTGTAGAGTTTGGCATTTTCTATGGCAATGGCCGCGTGATCCGCGAGGATGGCGAAGAAGAACTGGTCCGTCTCGCTGAAATCGAAGATCTGGGAACCGGAATCCACATACAGTATGGCCACCAGCTTGTCCCCGAAAAGCAGGGGGGAGCACATCACTGACTGGAGATCAAGCGCGATGATGCTCTGGGAAAGGGTCTCCTCATCGTTTCCGGTGAAGATAAAGACACTCTCCCGATTTTCAATGGCTCGCCGGACTGTTGAATGGGAAAAGATGGAGACCTCCTCCCCATCCTCGCCCTCTTGAGTCAAGGGAAGGTTGCAAACCGCGCTGGTCTCCTTCCGGATGTTTCCCTCCTCATCGGCCAAGGCGATGAATCCCCGTTCCGCGCCCACCAGTCTGATCACCTCTTCAAGAACGATTTTCAGGATGTTGTCGAGACCTTCCAGGGAGACAATGCGGCGGGTGACCTCCTTCAGCCGCAAAAAATCCTTCCGGTTGATGGCGTTCCACATGCGATTGAGGAGATCACCGACTCTTTCATCTGCTTCGGTCTCACTCAGGTAGAGGAGGGTCAGATCCCTGGAGAGAGATATCTCATCCCCTGAGATCAGTTGCCTCTTTTCCACCTGCTCACCATTGACATACACATGGTTTGTGGATACCTTGTCAATGATCCAGTAATCCTCTCCCTCCCGAAAAAGAACGGCATGCCGGCGGGACACCTTGTGAACGTCAAAGACAATGTCGCTGTTGTTTCCTCTGCCCAAGGTGTATTGCTTTTTTTTGAGGGGAATCTGTCTGATGATCTTGTCACCCTCTATCTGAATGAGCCGTTTCATTGGGGAATCTCCGAAAAGTCGCGCCAAGGCACGGATTGCTTTCAACGGATTGCTTTCATAGAAATGGCCGAAGAGTTGGATATTACTCTATACACGTCCTTTCTGTCAAGTGGAATTTGGGGATTGGAACTGCACATGAGACGTGATGCGTGAGACGTGATGCTGGGTGATGCGTGAGACGTGATGGGTGATGCGTGAGACGTGATGCGTGAGACGTGATGGGTGATGCGTGGGACGTGATGCGTGGCACACTATGCCAATCCTTTTTCAGAAAAATATTGCAATCTGAATCCCGTTATGCTACTCAATATCTGTGACCCAATGACATCCCCGCCGCGCTCGGTTCGGACCTGTCATCTTTTGTCGGGGATTGATCCGAACCCGGGCCCGCCAATGCGGGCACTGGCATGATTCGCATGTCGATGCCCCCGAAGGCGGACACTCCCATTTGCAACTCAAAGGCTGATTGAAAGAATGCCGCCCGACCCTGCCAACGAGGATGCCTGCACCATGAGGGATGTCGGATGTCAACAACTTTCTGCGCCACAAACCCACAAAAAACGATGAATCCCACGCCAGCAAGGAAAGACGGCAATCTGTGCAATCCGTGCAATCCGCATGATCCGCGGTTCAAACGCGAGGAAACAGCACTTTGCCTGACATTCCAAGTTTTTCTTGATGATGGGGGAAACGCGTCAAGACGCAAGAAGGGCTGCCCAGTCATTGAGGTTGAGAGGCAATGAGTCTCAAACCGTGAAGGTTGAAAGGCAATGAGACCGCCATTCTTGCACTCCCTTTGTTGAGCTCTCCCACACTTGAACCGGCGCCCTGAAACCTTTCGTTGAAGCCAAGGAGCCTGCGCTGAAGCCGAGGATGGAGGTGCAAAGAAGGTCCTTTGGGATGACAGGGTCTCAGCCATTGCCAATCTTTGCACTCCTTTTGCTTGAGCCTCCACAAGCAATGATGGGACAAAAGTTTCCCGCCAAAAAGCCGGGCAAAAGTTTTCGCCACATCAACAATCGACACACAAAAATGGCAAAAACCAACATGGCGGAAACAAACAAACCCGAACCCCACGGAAACAACTCACAAACTCATTAAACTCTTTAAACTCACAAACTCTTTAAACTGATTTACATAGGAGGAATTTTCATGGCAAAAAAAGTGGGTGTGCTCCTGTCCGGATGTGGTGTGTTTGACGGTGCGGAGATCCATGAATCCGTGCTGACCCTGCTCGCGCTGGACCGGGCGGGCGCAGAGATCATCTGCATGGCCCCTGACATGGCATTTCAGGTGGTGGACCATCTGACGCAGAAGGAGACCGATGAAAAACGGAATGTGCTGACAGAGTCGGCCAGGATCGCCAGAGGCGAGATCAGGAACCTGAAGGATGTGACCGCGGCTGACATGGACGCGCTGATTCTGCCCGGGGGATTCGGCGCGGCCAAACATCTGAGCAATTTTGCAATAAACGGTCCGGATGCGTCGGTCCATCCCGAAGTGGAACGCATCCTGAAGGAGGTGACCTCCCAAGGGAAGCCGGTGGGTGCGATCTGCATTGCCCCGGCCACCTTGGCAAGGGCCCTTGCGGACAACACCCCGGAAGTGACCATCGGCAATGATCTGACCACTGCCGGCGCCATCGAGAAGATGGGGGCGAAACACGCGAATTGTGCGGTGGACATGATCCATGTGGATGAGAGGAACCGGCTCGTGACCACCCCCGCGTACATGCTGGGGCCCGGCATCAAGGATGTCGCGGTCGGCATTGAGAAACTGGTGAATCAGGTGGTCTCCATGATTGGATAATAAGTGAATCTAACGGATTTTGTGGTTTCCGGCACGGGATGAAAATGGGGAACCGCGGATGAACGCAGATGGCCTGCGTGTCGGGCCCATCCGCGTCCATCCGCGGTTTGTTCCCAAGCATGTCCCGGCAGTCTGAAATCACGGATTTTATGGTTTCCGGCACGGGATGAAAATGGGGAACCGCGGATGAACGCAGATGGCCTGC